>JAUYPV010000174.1 GCA_030697555.1 Hyphomonadaceae bacterium | reverse complement strand
TGCTGTGCGATGACGCCGTCATCACCGAGGCGCTGCAGGCGACCAGCATGGCCGACGCGATGGACGGCGCGGAGCGAGCGGCGCTGCGCTGAGGCGCTTCGTTACAAACCGAAACCGACGCTTTCACACCGGAAATCCGACTCTGACAAAACCCGGCAAGTATCAGCCGGACGCCGACCGCTTTTCGCGGCCGCGCGTGCTCGCGTTGAGTCTCTGGAGGATATCGGATGGGTCTCGCGCTACTGCTTGCGACCGTGCTCGGGGCGCAGGAGGGACCAGCCGCAGCTCCGCCGGCTGACGATGCGCCGAGCTGGACCTTCAGCCTGACCGGCGATTATTCGACCATTCCCGATGCGGATCCGGACCTTAAGTCAAAAAGCGCTGGCGCCGCACTGACGTGGACTTCCGATACCACTTCCATCGGCGGCGCGATCAGCGGCCTGCAGGCGAGCACACTGCCGGCGGAATTCGCGACCGCGTCGGATGGCGATGGCTGGATGGGATCGGCCTTCGTGGCGTGGGCCGCGGGAGAGTTCGATCTCGATCTTTCCGTGAGCCATGCGCAGCAGACGCTGGAGGGGACGGGACGCATCCGTGCCGACGGTCCGCCGGCGCTCGCCGGACGGGATGTGAATGTGGACGGCGAGACCAGGTCTTCCAGCGTGTCCTTCGGGGTGGCGAAGACATTCGGCTTCGATACGGGCGGCTTCGATACGGGCTGGGTGACGCCGCATGCGCGCATCGCCTGGAACCAGGCGGAGAGCGAGGTGAGCACCGCACTGGTCGGCGGCGGATCAGGCCTGCAGTTGAACAGCGATGCGTCGGGCGGCTCGCTGGCGGCGGGCGTCGAGGCGGGGACGGACCTCGCCCCGTGGCTCAGCGTCTTTGTCGATGTGACGGGCGTTGCAAGCTCGAACGAGGCGGCAAATGTGTTTGGGTTTGGGGGACGGGCAGTCGCGCGGCCGGTTTCGGCCGAGGAGGATGAAGGCGCGGCGTGGGCCGAGCTTTCGGCCGGCTTCACGATCCATGCGCCGGCGGACGTTTCCATCGGCTTCGCGGCGGGAGCATCGGCGGGGCGCGAGGAGGATGACGTGTTCGGCAGCCTTACCTTGAGCAAAGGTTTCTGACGAGCGATTGGGGGACTCACATCGTTCCTTTGAGTCCGCTAGCCTCCGCTGATGACACATTCATTCGACTTCTATTTTTCCTTCCGCAGCCCGTATTCGTATCTCGCGACGCCGCCGGTCGAGGAAGTGCTGGCGAGATATGACGTGGGCGTGGAGATGAAGATCGTGCGGCCGATCGCGGTACGCATTCCGGGGTTCTTTCAAAAAGTGAACCCGCTGTGGCCGCCTTACCTGGCGAAGGACACCAAGCGCATCGCGGAGATGGGCGGCATTCCGTATCGCTGGCCGAGGCCCGATCCCATCGTGCAGGATCGCGAGACGCGGGAGGTGGCGAAGGATCAGCCCTACATCATGCGGGTGAGTCGGCTGGGGGCGTTGGCGGCCGAGATGGGCCCAGACACAAACAAAGGGTTTGAGTTCGTGCGCGCGGCTTCGAAGATGATGTGGTCAGGCGAAACGGAAGGCTGGCACGAGGGCGGCAGGCTGGCGGCGTGCGCGGATTCTGTCGGACTCGATGGCGCGAAGCTGGAGGCGGACGCGGCAGCCCAAGCGACGCGGCTCGATGCAAGCATCGAAGGCAATGAAGAGGCGCAGACGCAGGCAGGACACTGGGGCGTGCCGCTGTTCGTGTTCGAGGGCGAGCCGTTCTTCGGGCAGGACCGCGTCGATCACCTGCTGTGGAGGATGAAGCAACGGGGGTTGCGGGAGAGGTGAGCCCCGCCCCCGTGGTTCGACGGGCGCCGCCTTCGGCGGCTGCTCACCATGAGGGCTTCTCCACACTTGTGAAGCATCAAGAGCCCTCATCCTGAGCAGGCCTGCGAAGCGGGCCGTCCGTCGAAGGACGAGGGCGGGCTTCCCCGCCCTACTCCGCCCGCTGCGCCGGGTCGGGTTGGATGATCGGGGCGATGTGGATTTCGACCGGCTCGAATTCCGCGAAAAGATCGGCGGACTCAGGCAGCGTGTTGAGCGGGGCGTAGTCGCAGCATTGGGCGAAGCGGCCCCACATCGCCTGGACCCGCGGATTGTTGTGCGCTTCCTCGATGGCGGCGGGCGAGGCCCATTCGAAGATCTCGAGGATCGAGCCGTCCTTCGAGCGAAGGACGATGGGATGGCGGTCGGTGGCAAGACCTTCGGAACGCAGCAGGTGAACGTGGTCGCGGACTTCCGCGAGCAGGATGTCCTGTTTTCCAGGCTTCGGCCGGTAGGCGACAATGACAATACGCGGAACGCTCATTTCGGGTTTTCTCCCAGCATGGAGCGTAAGCCCTCGGCGCGTTCGGCGTCCATGCGGGGAAGCATAACGCGGGTGGTGTAGCCGCCGATCAGTTTGTCGTTACTGATGAAGGACCAGTCGACGATCTGCGGTTCGGCGAATTCCATGATTGCGCCCTCGCGCAGGTCGCCGAGATAGAGCGGATCGACCATCAGTTCGCCGACATACTTGTCGGCGCCGCGCGCGAGGTTTTCGACCCAGGCGTCTTCCGTGCCCTCCTGCCCGTCCCTGCGGGGGAAGGCCGCCTTGAGCTGGAAGTCGTATTCGTTGGGCTGGCCGGCTTCGAAGTGTTCCCAGAAATAGTCGAGCTTGCCGCGCGCCTGTTCGGACGCGGCAGCGAGATCGCGCTGGAATTTCGCGTCAGAGTCTTCGGCGCCCGAACATCCAACCAAAGGACAGGCGGCGAGCGCCAAGGCGGCGGCAAGAAGAACGATCCTCATGCCGCCGCATGTAGCGTGTCGATGCGCGACTTTCTACTGAATCTGGCTACTGACCCGGGCGCGGGCCGCTTGGCGCGTGCACCGGAAGGGCCGGCAGGTTGCCGACCATGCCGTCGGGCCGGGCCTTGGCGAGCATGCGCTGGTAAGCCGGACGGGCTTCGATCTTGGCTTTCCAGGCGTTGATCTTCGGGAACCTGGTTTTGTCGACGATGTTGAGCGCCATCGCAAAGTTGAGCGGGAAGACCATCATGATGTCGGCGGCCGAGAATTCGGCACCGCCGAACCATGGGTGTTTGGCGAGATAGTCTTCCGCGAACTGCACCTCGGCTTCCGAGTCGACCAGGCGCGAGCGCTCCTTCGGCGGGTTGATCATCCAGACGCGGTAGTCAGCGATGACGCGCGAGGCGAGTGAGCCTTCGGCGTGGTGCATCCAGATCAAGTGCTGGGAATAGTCCGCGCTGGCGAGCGCGGGTGTGAGCTTGCCCGGAGCATAGCGGTTGATGATGGTCTCGATGATGGCGCCGGATTCGGTGAGGACTTCGGCGCCTACCGTGACCGTCGGTGCGACGGGCATGCCGGGGTTCACGGCGCGAATCGCAGCCATCGACTTGGCGAGGTCGCCGCGCGTGAACACCAGCTTGTAGGGAAGGTTCAGCTCTTCCATCAGCCAGACGATCCGCTCCGACCGGCGGCCTTCGAGGTGGTAGATAGTGATTTCCGGCATCGGCATCGCGATCGTGGTGGCGACGGGCGTTGCGGGCGCGGTGTTGCACGCGGCGAGCGCGGCGAAGGCGGCTGCGGCGAGGATGTGTTTCATGGCGTCTATCTCCCGGAATCAATCACTGTTTGGGCAAGGCCTAGCATGCTGGCGTCAAAAGCCACCAGCGTTACGTGGCGGCGCCCCTGGATACGGCGGTCAGCCAGGCAGGAATTTGGCGACGCGCTCCTGCTCGCACTGGGCATAGTCCGTCGCGCTGTTCTGGTATTTCTGCAGCTCGCGCGTGTAGGCGTTCATCTCGTTGACGCGCGCGCGTTTGAGATCGTTCTGCGCCTTCGACTTGGCGTTCCAGTCGTTGAGCACACGGTCTGTACAGGTCGAGAGGTTCTTCTCGAGGTTGAGGCATTTGGGCGTCGCGGGATCCGCCGGCAGGGCCGCGGGAAGATAAGTCGCGGGCGCGGCAGGCGCGGTGCAGGAGGCCGCGGCGGCGGCCTGACCTTCCTGCGCGATGGCAGGCGGTATCGCAAAAGACGCGACGCACACGGCAAGCATGAGACGTTTCATTCGGGTCCCCTGTCTTCGACGCAAACACTAGCACAAGCGGCGATTCAAACCGAGAGTGACGCGACGGCTATTGGTTTCTCTGCCCTTGCCAAGCCGCGCAGGGTCCGGTTCGCTGAAGGGCAGACATGCGGGAGAGACCAGTGACGCCATTCAGAGACAATCTTCTGGCAGGCAAGACGGCGTTCGTCGCCGGGGCGTCCAGCGGCATCAACCTGCAGATCGCCACGCGCCTCGCCGAGGCCGGAGCGGCGACGACGATCCTGTCGCGTTCGCCCGACAAGATCGAGGCGGCCGCCGCGGGCATCCGCGCAAAGGGCGCCAAGTGCATCGGCATCGCGCAGGACGTGCGGGACCATGACGGCGTCGGACGGGCGTTCGCAATATCGGTGGGGGCACACGGGCCGATCGACATCATCGTGTCGGGCGCGGCCGGAAACTTCGTCGCGCCGTTCAATGGGCTTTCCTACAATGGCTTTCGCGCGGTGATCGACATCGACCTGGTGGGCACGTTCAACGTGATGCGGCAGGGCTTCCCGCACCTGCGCAAGCCGGGCGCGTGCTGCATCAACATCTCGGCGCCGCAGTCGATCCATCCCTATCCTGGACAGGCGCATGTCAACGCGGCCAAGGCGGGCGTCGACATGCTGACGCGTACACTGGCGGTGGAATGGGGGCAGCTCGGCGTGCGAGTAAACTCGATCATTCCCGGCCCCATCGCCGACACCGAAGGCATGTCGCGCCTAGCGCCGACGCCGGAGGCGATGGAGGCCAGCGCACGCGGCACGCCGCTGAAACGGCTGGGCACGAAGGACGAGGTGGCGGACCTTGCGCTGTTCCTGGTTTCGGACGCGGCAGCCTATGTGACGGGGGCGATTGTACCGGTGGACGGCGGGCTGTCGCTTCTGGGCGTGGGGCGGGTTGGCTAGATGTATTCGGGATCGGCGACGGTTTGGGCATTGGCGGGGCCATCGCCGGTGTTCACGGTTTCGGATTTTTCGACCAGCATCATCTTCGTTTCTGGCGTCAGCGCCTCGGGTTTGTGCTCGACGCCCTTGGGCACGATGATGAGCGAGCCGGCGGGCACATCCTCATAGCGGTCGCGGAAGTGCATGCGCAGGACGCCTTCGACCACGAAGAAGAACTCGTCGGCGTCGGCGTGACTGTGCCAGACGAACTCGCCCCTGATGCGCACGATGCGGACATCGTAGCCGTCGACCTTGCCGATGCGCTTGGGCTGCCACGGCTCGGAAAAGAGCGCGAACTTTTCGGTGAGGGAAACGGGCTTGGGAGTCATGGGAGGTCTCCTCCTTGCCTGGTCGGCGTTGCTACTTGGCCTTGGCTTCCAGATCCTTCTCGGCGTCGTAGGGCGCGCAGGCTTTCTTCGGATCGAGCAGGAAGGCGGCGGCCTCTTCGGCTTCGGCGCGCAGGTGCTGAGCGACCTTTTCGGGAATTTTCTCCGCGGCAGCCCGCGAGGCGAGGCACATCTTGGCGCGGAGCCGGTAGCCGCCGACCGTCCTCTTGTCGGCGACATAGACCCAATCGATGACGATACTGGCGGGAAAGCTCATCGTGGCGCCGGCAGGGAATTCGGGCCAGTTCCTGTCGGGCTTCCAGATCACGCCGGAGAAAGACGTGTCCGTCTGCACGATATTCTTGAGCGAGAGTTCGGCCTGCGGCCGCTCCGCGCCTTCGGGCGGCATCTGGATAGTGAGCCAGGCTGACGTGTCCGAGGGCTGCGCCTTGAGGTGTTCGAGGAAGATCGGGAATGTCTCGCGGGCTTCGCGGGCGGCGTTGGCCAGTTCGACTTCGGGTGTGAGGGGCTCTGGCTTGGCGCCGCCGCAGGCGGAGAGAATGGCCATCGCCATCACAGACATTGCAAACCCAGTCCAAACTCGCGGCATTTTTCTGCGCTCACCCTGTCACAGGACAGCTTCGCAGCGGGAAACACGAGGCGCAAGCGCGCGTTGGTGGATGATGAGCCCTTCACCGCCTCCACCGCCACCCGCACCGCCGCCTCCTCCCGCGCCAGGCGAACCGTCGGCGCCGCCGACCACGCCGCCGTTCGAGATACCGCCGGGGCCAGTGGCTGATCCCCCGCCCTCGCCCGGCGTGCCTCCGCCGATTACTGCCTAGGCGGTCTGCGCCGCAGGGTCGCTTCGATGACGAACACGATGAAAGCACCCGTTGCGTAGGCAGCGAGGTCCATCCAGTCGAAGACACCTCCCAACGCTATGCGCGCGACCTGGTTGGAGCGCAGGCCCGTCGCATCGAGCAGGTTGAAGACCTGCGCCATCTCGATGGCGACAGCGATCGCAAGGGTGATCGTGATTGCGGGGATCAGTCGGAGCGGCGTGGCGGCGCGGAGGGCTGTATAGACCAGCATGACGGCCAGCACGTCGCCGACGTATGGGCGGACGAAAGCATCATGCACGAAGAGTGAGATCAGGACTTCGATGGCGAGGAGAATGAGGGCGGCAAGGGCGTAGGCTGTTCGCGTCGGGAACTGCATCACTCAGCCGAGCGAATAGACTGCGAAGATGCGGTAGGGACCAGGTTCGCTGTTGGTGAACGCGCCGGTTTCCAGAAGAGCGACTGCCTGCTCAAGCGACTCGAGAAGGCAGTGGCTGTTTACGGGAATCTCGTTGGCCAACGCGTTGCAGGACAACGGCGAGCATTCCGGGGCTGAACCCACGGAAAACGAGCAAACGTCAAATCCGAGAAGCGTGGGGGTTTCTGGCGAACTGACGTTGACCGGAAACGGCAGATCGGGATCGAGAGGACTCCATGAACTGGAGTCGTCGTCGAACTCTCGCTCGTAGACCTCGTAGTAGAACGTCGTCCGCCCGAACGTGTCGACGCCGGCGGCGGATGCGGTCTCGGAGATGACTGCAGGGCTGTCAAACAGCCAGTAGCCATTGTGCTTCCAGTGGGAAATCCAGTCGGCGAAGTCCTCGGAGATGCAGTCGCTGACGGAGCAGATGCGCGTGACGGCCGGATTTGCGACGGCGGGGGCGCCGGCGGCCACACGCTTCATCATATAGCCCGCAGGAATCAACCTCAGCTCCGATCTAGCTCTGTGACTTCTCCCACGCCTCGGCGCTGCCCTTCGCGAGGTCGCGGACGCGGGCGATGAAGCTCTGGCGTTCGGTGGGCGAGATGACGCCGCGGGCATCCAGCAAGTTGAAGATGTGGCTGGCTTTCAGCGCCTGTTCGTAGGCGGGAAGCGGGAGCGGCTTGGGCAGGCTGAGGAGTTTCTTGCAGACTTTCTCGCAGTCGCTGAACCAGCGCTGGAGCACTTCGGTGTCGGCGTGTTCGAAATTGTAGGCGGACTGCTGCTTCTCGTTTTCGAGGAAGACGTCGCCGTACTTGAGCGGATACTGGCTCTGCTGGTCGTTGAACGGCAGCTCGTAAACATTATCGAGGCCGAACACGTACATGGCGAGGCGCTCGAGACCGTAGGTGAGCTCGCCCGAGACGGGGCGCACGTCGAGGCCGCCGACCTGCTGGAAGTAGGTGAACTGCGAGACTTCCATGCCGTCGCACCAGACTTCCCAGCCGAGGCCCCAGGCGCCCACTGTCGGATTCTCCCAGTCGTCTTCCACGAAGCGGATGTCGTGCACGCTAGGATCGATACCGATGCGGTAGAGGCTCTCCAGATAGAGGTCCTGGATGTCTGGAGGGTTCGGCTTCAGGATCACCTGGTACTGGTAATAGTGCTGCAGCCGGTTGGGATTCTCGCCATAGCGGCCGTCCTTGGGGCGGCGCGATGGCTGCGGATAGGCGGCATACCAGGGCTTGGGTCCGAGCGCGCGCAAGGTGGTGGCGGGATGGAGCGTGCCGGCGCCGACTTCCATGTCGTAGGGCTGCAGGATCGCGCAGCCTTTCGAGGACCAATAAGCCGAGAGCTGCAGGATGATGTCCTGAAAGCTTTTCGGCTTAACGATCTCGCGTTTGGGTGCAGCTGATTTTGCTGGCGCGCGGCTCATGAACGTCCCGTCAGAAGGCAGCCGCCTCAATAGGGCGCCTCGCGGGTCGTGTCATCCGGGGGGAAAGCGGGCTCGGAAGCCTGCCTTGTTGCCCGCTTGGGAGCCTACTTGTTGGTGCGGGCCGGGCGGACTGCGAAGACGGCGAGAACGCCAAACGCGACGACCAGTGAAATGGCCTGAACGAGGATCTGCATCGGCGAACTCCTACTCGACTCTCTAAAACTGGAAGCCGGCCGGGGAGGTCCGGTGTCCTGTGGTCTGCACTGTAAGTGTGGATCCGTTACTTGTTTGCAAGCGCGACGCCAAAGCGACGCACCGACGCGGCTCTTCTTGCCGGAGAAGGAGTCAGCGATGGGGCAAGGCGAACGGCAAATGTGGCGCTGAAGCGGCGCGTGTCGGTTCGCGATTCAGTGTGGTTTTTTCGCCACCAGACGAGGGGCGATTCAGCCTTCGCGGCGGCCGTTGGGATCGTCGGGAGAACGAGGGCGGTTCTTGCGGTGGTCCTCGAGCCGGCTGATGACGGCTTCGTGCGCGGTGTTGGCTACATCGTCGCGCTGCTTGCGGCCACGAGCACGGAGGGCGGGCGCGACAAGGATCACGATCGCTACAACGAGAAGAAAGACAAGGATGACGCCGCCCATGGCGGTTATCTCCACTCCAGCGCGCCGCCATCGAAGCATGCGGCTGCCCGGTTGGTAAACGGGCCGCCTGCCGCCTCATGCAGCGCCAGTCCATCATATAGGGTGACGGGCCCCCGGCGCAGCCCTTTTCGCGCACGTACGAGGATGCGGTGAGCAGGCGCTCCCGGCGCCGGGCGGATAGGCAGAATCTCGATTTCTCCCGTGCGGGGATTGAGGATTTCGAGCAGGTCAGCCAGCGCGGCAGCCCGGTGGATCATGGTGATGTGACCACCTGGGCGCGTCACGTGATGCAGGAAAAGCACCCAGGCCTTGAGCGGGGTGTCGGCCAGGTAGGCTGCTTCCCTTCCCTCGGCGGGCGCGCGGACAGCACCAGGATCGAAGAAGGGCGGGTTGGAAAACGACTGCGCGAAGCGGTTTTCGAGGTCGGCGGGACGCAGCGCGACGTCGTGGTCGCGGATGGTGACACGCGCTTCCATCCGGTTGGCGATGGCGCCTTCGTGGGCGAGCGCGGCGGCGGCGCTGTCGCGTTCGAAGCCTGTGAAGGCGCCCTCGCCAAGCCTGTGCGCGGCGCACAGAAGAGCCGCTCCGGCGCCGCATCCGGCTTCGGCGATGGGTTCACCATTCGCCTGGGCGAGCGACGCCGCGAGCAGCACGGCGTCCATGCCGGCGCGATAACCCTTCGCGGGCTGGATGATAGTGACGGCGCCATTGAGAAAGCGGTCGTGCGTGACGTTGGTGTCAGCCACGGGATCGGCGGCGCTCACGGCTTGTCGCCATAGTCGGGCTCGTTGCTGTCGCCGTAGTCCGGAAGATCGTCGGGCAGCGGCTCAATCGGCTGGTCGAGCTGTTTGAGCGTCTCCTTTGCCTGGGCGACGAACTCGTCCGGCACCAGAATTCGACGCTCGAAGGCAGATATCCCGCCCTCGGCCGAGGCCATGAACCGGTCCGCCACCACGGGGTAGCAGCCAGCGCTCTTCAGCAGGATCACGGCATAGTCCAGCCGGACGGCGTTGTTGGTGCGCAGGACTTCGATCATTGCAGCGACATCTTGCCACGCCGTATATGGCCTGTGGGATTTCTATTTCTTGACCAGGCGATCACGCGGCGAATATCGTATGGAACCGGCGCCCCGTGAAGCCATTTGGCAGGCGCGATCAGGGGATTACGTTGGCCCTTCACGCTGAACTCCAGACGGCGGCGGCCCCCGGGTCGACCCCCATGGAACGCCTGATGAGCCTGCTCCAGGACGAGCTGGCGGATGTTGAAACGATTCTGGCCGAGCGCGCGGCCAGCCCGGTCGCCACAATTCCCGATCTTACGAGCTACCTGATTGCGGCCGGCGGCAAGCGCCTGCGCCCTGTCCTGACCCTGGCTTCGGCGCGGGCGGTTGGCGGACGCGGCGGCGACGCGGTCGCCAAGCTGGCGGCGGCGGTCGAGTTCATTCACACGGCGACGCTTCTCCACGACGACGTGGTCGACGACAGCGACCTGCGGCGCGGCAAGGCGGCGGCGAAGAACGTTTGGGGCGCGGCGGCGTCGATCCTTGTCGGCGATTTCCTGTTTGCGCGGTCCTTCACCCTGATGGTGGAGACGCAGGACCTGCGCATCCTCGACATTCTCTCGCGCGCTTCGTGCGTGATCGCGGAAGGCGAAGTGCGGCAGCTCGCAGCGCTGGGCCGGCCGGACCTGCCGGTGCCGGAATACATGGCGATCGTCGAAGCCAAGACCGCGGCGCTGTTCGAAGCCGCGGCGCGCGCCGGCGCGCTCACCGGCTGCAACGATGAAAAGATTTCGGACTCGATGGGCGAGTACGGACGCAGGCTCGGCCGGGCGTTCCAGCTTGTCGACGACCTGCTCGACTATGGCGGGCTGACGTCTGTCATCGGCAAAGCCGTCGGCGACGATTTCCGGGAAGGCAAGCTTACCCTGCCTGTGCTCTACGCCCGCGAAGCCGCCGACGCGCGCGACCGGAAATTCTGGGACCGTGTGATGGGCGCGCGCGAGCAGAACGAGTCCGACCTGGCGCACGCGATCCATCTGATCCGCTCATCGGGCGCAGCCGAGCGCACGCTGGAAGCAGCGCGCATGGAAGCGGCGGCGGCACGTAGCGCGCTGGGACGGGCGGCGCGCGGCGAATTCCACGACGAACTCGCGGGCCTCGCCGACTACTGCGTCAACCGCGCGTTCTGATCCCGCTCAGGGAATATCGACTCCCACCAGTCCGGCTTTCACGCCGACCCTGCGCACCCAGATGTGCAGCCAGGTCGAGACGAGCAACAGGACGAGGAAGGCCAGCAGTGGGACTTGTCCGCCGACGACGCCGGCGATGATGGCGATGGCGGCTGCGTTGAGCGCCCAGACGGCATGGATGGTGGCCACCTGCCAGTGCTTCAGGCCGCCCTTGATGGCGATCTGATAGGCGTGGTCGCGGTGGGCTTCGAACAGCTTCTTGCCGTGCTTTGCGCGCCAGGCGAGCGTGAGCAGCACGTCCGACAGGAACGGCATAGCCAGAATCGGCGGCACGAAGAGCAGGTCTGGCCGGAGGCGCACGAGTTCGAGACAGAGCCCGCCGAGCACGGCGCCGACGAAGAGCGCGCCGGTGTCGCCAACAAAGAGCTTGCCGGGGACATTCCAGACCAGAAAGCCGCCGATAGCGCCTGACAGCGCCGCGGCGAGCAATGCGATGTCCCAGACGCCGATGAGTGCGGATACGGCGGCGAGACCTGCCGCGGCGATGGCGGCCATGCCCATGGAGAGGCCATTGGCGCCGTCCATGAAGTTGACGGCGTTGATGAGCACGATGAGCCACACAATCGATCCTGCCACGGCGAGCGCCATTGGCAGGTTGAGCACAGCGTCCGGCCAGGCTTCAAGCACATCGGCGCGGGCGCCGGCGAGCGTCATGCCCAGAGTGATGGCGAGGAGAAGGAGAAGCTTGGCGAGCGCGGGCACGTGGAGCGTGTCATCCGCGAGGCCGAGTGCAAGGCAGGCGAGACCGCCAGCCGATATCACGATGTTTGTCGTGTCGAGAGGCCAACCGGTGAGCACGGCTATCGATACGATGGCGATGGCGGCGGCCAACGCCATGCCGAGACCGCCGGCGGACGGCGTCGGCGCCTTCTGGGTTTTGCGGGCTTCGGTGGGCGCATCCATGATGCGCAGGAAGATGACTAGCCGGCAGAGGATGACGGCGGCGAGCGCTGCGATCCCGAAGGCGAGCAGGATGCTGATCGCTTCCGGCATGGCTCAGGCCGCCTCGGCGGCGCCGCGCAGCAGGGTCGGACGTACCCACCACTTCTTTTTCCGTTCCGCCAGACGGCGTGCGGCGGCATCGGCGGAGTCTTCGGTGTCGAAGATGCCAAAGCAGGTTGGACCCGAGCCGGACATGCGGGCGAGCATGCAGCCCCGTTCGGCGCGCAGGGCCTGCAGCATGACTTCGATCTCCTTGCACATGCCGATGGCGGCGGCTTCCAGATCGTTGCGGTAGCCTTGCAGGGCTCTGACGAAGGACGAGAACTCGATGGATTGCGGCGGGTCGGTTTCGCGGAAATTGCGGTTGGCGCCGAGCTGGTCGAAGCGTTCGAACACCTTGCGCGTCTCAAGCACGACGCCCGGATTGACCAGCACGGCGGGAAGCGATGGCGCGGCGACGTCGTAGAGCCGCTCGCCTGTGCCGCGCATCACCAGCGGGCGGCAGCGTACGCAGGCGGGGACATCAGAGCCGAGCTGGGTGGCGAGGCGCTCAAGCGCCTGTTCGCCGAACTCGATGCCCCAGACCTGATTGAGGATATGCAGTGTTGCGGCCGCATCCGCCGATCCGCCGCCGACGCCGCCGGCGATCGGAAGCTCCTTGTGCAGCGTGAGCGCGGCGCCGAGGCCGCGGCGGTCGCACGCGTCCCGCAGCGCCATGGCGGCGGCGAGCGTCAGGTTGTTGGGCGCGCTTTTCAGCGCCTTGGCGTTCGGACCTTCCACGTCGAGCGTGAGTTGGGGCCAGGTGCGCGCGGAGATGCGGTCGGCGACGCGGTTGTCGGCGAAGACGACGAAGCTGTCGACCGGGTGGAGGCCGCCCGCGCCCGCCGCGCCGATATGTAGGTAGAGATTGACCTTCGCGGGCGCCCAGGCCGAAACAAGGTTCGAACGGTCCGGGACGACGTTCATGGACGTCCCTGCTGGGCGTTGGCCAGGTTGGTCGTGGAGACCGGCGGCAAGCCCTTGTCGAGCTTGGTGCGCAGCGCGGCTTCACGTGTCGGATCGGGCTTGAGCTGGAGCGCGCGGCGCCATTCGAAGGCAGCCTCCGTCTCCCTGCCCTTGCGCCAGTAGGCGTCGCCGAGGTGATCGACGATTTCCGGATCGCTGGGCGCGAGTTCGGCGGCGCGTTCGAGAGTTTCGACGGCCTGGTCGTATTCGCCGATCGCGTAGTGGGCCCAGCCGAGACTATCGACGATGTAGCCCTGATCGGGCCGCGCATCGACCGCCTTCCGGATGAGCTCCATGCCTTCCTTCACCTTCTCGCCGCGATTGACCCAGCCATAGCCGAGGAAGTTCTGCACTTCCGGACGGTCGGGCTCGATGGCAAGGGCGGCGACAAGATCGGCTTCGGCGCCTTTCCAGTCGCCGAGACCGTTGCGGGCGGAGGCGCGGGCGAAGAGAACGCGCCAATCCTGATGGCCGGTCGTCATGTCCCCAGCGACGACTTCGTCATAGAGGACGGCGGCCTGCTTGTCGTTGCGGTTGACGCGATAGAGGTCGGCGGCGCCGACGAGGATGTCGCGGCGACGCGAGAGGGCCATCGCCTGGTCGGCGGCGGCGAGCGCTTCGGCGGGCTTGTCGACCTTGTCGAGCAGCCAGGCTTCCTCGATGCGGGCGTCGGCGCCCCAGGGAGAGTTGGCGGGAACGCCATGCAGCGCGGCGATGGCGTCTTCGGTGCGATCCTGTTCGCTGAACGCATCGGCCAGCATCATGCGCGCAGGCGCGAAGCCGGGATCGAGATAGACAGCGATCGACTGGCGCATCGCCGCGATCTCCGAGCTGGAGCGCGCAACGCCGCCGGCGGAGGCGAGATAGACGGCGACTGCGGCGCCCTGGCGGATCGAGAGCTTCGGGCGCTCGACCGGCTGGCCGGATGTGATCAAGGCGAGCACGTAGTCGGTCTCGGCCGTGGCGCCGGTATCCTCGACCTGCATCTCGATGAGCTTCCGGGCGCCTGCGTAGTCGCCTTTCGACGCCAGAACGCGGGCGCGCAGCGACAGGAGGTAGCCGGGCGATGCCAGCGGCAGGCGCGCGGCCTGTTCGAACGCGGCTAGCGCTTCATCGTCGCGGCCGGCCTGGAGCTGGATCAGGCCCTGCATCGAGAGCTGCTCGCCTGCGAGCAGGCGGCGCGGCGGGAGTTGGGCAAGAAAGGCCAAGCCCGCATCAGGATCGTCGAGACCGATCAGCCAGGCAGTGAGGAAGTTCGCCGCATCGAGGTTGATGGCGCCCATGCTGGTGGTCTTGAGGCGGGCCAGCGCGCGGCGGTGCTTGTTGGTCGCGATCTCGCCGACCACGAGCGCAAGCTGGGCGGTGGGAGACTGCGCCGAGACTTGCGGATCGGCGCCAGTCGCGAGCATGACCGCCTCCTCCGCATCACCGGCGATCAGCGTCGCGAGTTCGGCGCGCTCGAGGATCGAGGGATCGTTGGGCTGGCGATCGAAAGCGCGGCGATAGAAGTTGGCGGCCTCGGCAGGCTCGCCCGCCATGCCGGCGTAGCGCGCGGCGAGGAAATCCGAATACTCCTCGGCGTTCGAGATTTCCTCGAACATGGCCGCCGTGAGCCATGGCGGATTGGTCGCCGGGCCGATGACACAGCCGGAAGCGGCGCAAGCAGTTGCCGCTGCGAGAACAGTTCTGAATCCTGACCACATGGCGCGCATGTTGCCCCACCCTGCAAGGTCCTACAACCGAGCTTGGCGGTGGTTAGATGTCGCTGACGCCGTTGCGGTCCTGGGTGATGGGAACTTCGGGCGTATCGCGGCGCTGGGGCGGCGTGGTGGTGAGGCCGCCTTTGATTTTGGCCTCGATCGCCGCCTTGTTGTGTGCGGGCGGATAGGCATCCAGCGAGTTCTGCCAGGCCTTGCGCGCCTCGTCCTGTTCGCCGAGCCGCCAGGCGACATCGCCCATGTGGTCGGAGAGTTCCCAGTGCGCGAAGGGCTCGTAGGCCCCGAGCGCGAGGCCGATGTACCGCTTGGCCTCGCGGAAGTCGCCGTACTGGTAGTAGGCCCAGCCGATTGAATCGAGCAGGTTGGGTTCGTCCGGCGTGAGGCGGATCGCCTGCTTCAGCATCTTGAAGCCTTCGTCCAGTTCCTCGATGCCGACATAGTTGTCGACCAGCGAGTAGCCGAAATTGTTCATGAGGCCGGTGTTCTCCGGCTGCTCCATGAGCATCTGGCGCATGATGGAGAGGCCTTCGGTGCGCTGGGCGCCGCCGGCTTCGACCAGCATCGAGGCGAGGAACTGCTTGGTGTTGTCGTCGTCCTGGAGCTGGCGCGCGGCGCGGCCCGATTCGACGGCGCCGGCGACGTTGCCGCCCTGCAGATAGGCCTGACCCTTGGTGATCTGTGCCTGAACCTGCTGCTGCGGGACGAGGCCTGCGCGGAGCGCCTGGTCGATGAGTTGGACGGCGCGTTCGGTGCGGCTTGCGGCAGTGAGAGCGCTGGCGGCCTGCACTTTCGATTCAGCGCTCGAGTCGATCTTGAGCGCGGCTTCGGTCATCGCCTCGAGCGTTTCTGGCGAACCAAGTTCGAGCGCGGCGAGACCGGCCGTCGAATAGAGGGCGGCCGCCTGGCGCTTCGGCGGATTGCCGATCTGGGCGAGGCGCAGGGCGGGCTCGAACTTGCCTTCGCCGTAGAGGTTCCCAGTTTCCTGGATGCGGATGTCGCCGTTGTTGGGATCGAGCAGCAGCGCGCTCTGGCGGAGCGAGGATAGCAGGTGGTTGAACGGGACCTTGCCGCCACGGCCCATGATGAGGCCCATGATGGCCTGGCGCTCGTCGACGAGATCGGCTTCGTCGTTGATGGCGACAGCCATGGCCTGCGCCAGCGTGCGCACCGGGCGGCGCTCCTGTCCGGACTTCGCATATTCGAGCTGCTTCCGGACATAGATGTCGTCCGGTGAAGCGGTCAGAAGCGAGGTGAGGATCGGCGCTGCTTCCGCATCGCGATTGAGGGCGCGCAGCAGCTCGGCCTGGCGCAGCGCGAGCAGGCGCTGAGCATTGAACGAGCGATAGCGCGCGAGATAGGTGGGGTCGGTCGCGGCTTCCTCGGGCTTGGGCGGATTGAAGCCGTCGGGCGCCTCTTCATAGATGGAGAGCGCGGTGTTGGTGTCGCCGAGTCCTTCGGCGAGAAGCGCGCGGTGGCCGAGCAGCGTGGCGCCGGGCAGCAGGCGGCGCAGCTTCGCCATCTCGGATTGCGCATCGGCGCTGCGGCCGTTGAAGGCGTAGACCCACGGACGCAGGTGGTTGGCGCTCAGCATTTCCGGCGCTGGGCGGGCAGTCATCGAATCGAGCACGGCCTGCGCGGTGACAGGATCATTCGCCGCAATTGCGTCGATGATCATGTAGCCCAATGCGCCAGAGTTCTGCTTGGCGGCGTAGTCGGCGCGGACGCGGGCCATGAAGGCCGACATGTCGGCGTTCTCGAGCATCTCGTTCGGGCCGGGATAGGAGGCCGGCGGCTCGACGGGCGCGGTCGCCTGCGCAGCGGCCGATACGGGCGTGGGCGGTGTTGCGGGCGCTGCGTTTTCCTGGCCGGGTTCCGCAAGGCGCTCCAAGAGGGCCGGCGCAACCTTCTGCGCCGTCAGCGTATCGCGTGGCAGACCGCCGCCGCAGTTCGAGATCGGCTGGATGCCGCCGGTGCTGCGATAGACATAGACAGTGCGACAGCCCGAGCCGCCATCACCGAAACCAGGAGCGCCGATGCCGGCGCAGGCAGCAAGGAATGTTGCCGAAGCAATGCCCGCCATCAGTGCGTGGAGCTTCTTCATACGAAAGACCTTCCTGATGTCGTCGTTACGGTGCGGCGCTCGCCGTCACATGTTGGGATAGTTGGGGCCGCCGCCACCTTCGGGCGTGGTCCAGTTGATGTTCTGGTTCGGATCCTTGATGTCGCAAGTCTTGCAGTGGACGCAGTTCTGGGCGTTGATCTGGAACTTCTTGTCGCCCTTCCCGTCGTCGATCCACTCGTAGACCCCGGCCGGGCAGTAGCGGTTCGAGGGGCCGCCGAAGACGCCCAGCTCGCTTTTCTTCTGCAGTTCAAGGTCTTTCACCTTCAGGTGGGGAGGCTGGTCCTCGCCATGATTGGTGAAGGAAAAAGCGACACTTGTAAGGCGATCGAAGGACAGAACCCCGTCCGGCTTCGGATAGGCGATCTTCTTGTGTTTGGCTGCGGGCTCCAGCGAGGCGGCGTCGGTTTTCCCGTGCTTGAGGGTGCCGAAGAAGGAGAAATTCCCGAGCAGCGTGTTCACCCAGAGGTCGAACCCGGTGAGGCCGATGCCGAGCAAGGTTCCCCATTTCGACCACAAGGGCTTCGCGTTGCGGACCTGCTTGAGTTCCTTCGCGACCCAACTCGCCTCGAAGGTTTCCGGATAGGCCTTCAGTTCGTCGCCCTGGCGGCCGTCCTGGACAGCTTCGAACGCGGCTTCGGCGGCGAGCATGCCGGTCTTCATCGCGTTGTGGCTGCCCTTGATGCGCGGCAGGTTCACGAAGCCGGCCGAGCAGCCGATCAGCGCGCCGCCCGGGAAGGTGAGTTTCGGAATCGACTGCCAGCCGCCTTCGGTGATGGCACGCGAGCCGTAAGACACGCGTGTGCCGCCCTGCAGGAATTTCGCGACATCAGGGTGATGCTTGAAGCGCTGGAACTCCTCGAACGGAGAGAGCCAGGGATTCTTGTAGTTGAGGTGGATGACGAAGCCGACGGACACGTAGCGGTCGCCGAAATGATAGAGGAAGGACCCGCCGCCAGTCTTGTTGTCGAGCGGCCAGCCGAAGGTGTGCTGGACGTAGCCCGGCCTGAAGTTCTCCGGCTTCACCTGCCAGAGTTCCTTGATGCCGATGCCGAACTTCTGAGGCTGGCTGTCCTTGTCGAGCTTGAACTCGCGGATGATGCGCTTGGCAAGCGAACCGCGCACGCCTTCGGCGATGAGTACGTACTTGCCGTTGAGCTCCATGCCTGGCGAGTAGTCCGCTGTCGGCTCGCCATCCTTGCCTATGCCGACGACACCGGCGACGACGCCCTTCACGGAACCGTCTTCGCGATAGGTAAGATCGGAGCAGGCAAAGCCCGGATAGATGTCGACTCCGAGAGCTTCTGCTTTCGTCGCGAGCCAGCGCGTCACGTTGCCGAGCGAGCCGATGTACATGCCGTGATTGTGGAGCGCGGGCGGCAGGAGAAAGTTCGGCAACGAGATCGCGCCTTCCGGGCCGAGAATCTTGAAGACGTCGTGCTGGACCGCCGTCTCAAACGGACAGCCTTCTTCCTTCCAGTTTGGGAAGAGCTCGTTCATGGCGCGAGGGTCCATGACGGCGCCCGAGAGGATATGCGCGCCGACCTCGGAGCCCTTCTCAAGCACGACGACGGAAATGTCTTTTCCCGTCTCGGCGGCGAGCTGTTTCAGGCGGATTGCCGCGGAAAGACCGGCGGGCCCCGCGCCCACGATCACCACGTCGAAGTCCATGGACTCCCGCTCGACGGCCTCAGCTGCCATTATCCCGAACTCCTGGTCCGCCCCAAATTTTCCCATAAGGATGGCGGCGATTTTCCGTGTGTTTGTGGTTACTTAGCCGTAGGTTTCCGAAGCAACAAGATTGGGACCAAAACTGTCCGAATGACGCACCCCCGCGCAGATCTGGCTTTGAAGGCCCTGGCCGAGTTCTGGGCCGATATGGGGCTTGAGGAAGCGCGTGCTTTCGCGATCACGCGGCCGGGAACGCCTGTGAGGCCGGGCCCGCCATCCTCTCGGCCTGTGGAGCGTGCGCCTGGAAGTCCCCGACCCGAGCCGAGGCGGCTGGCCAACAACCCGATCGCCGAAGCCCGGAAGGCCGCAGCATCGGCGCGGACGCTGGGGGAGCTGCGCACGGCGATCGAGCAGTTCAGCGGCTGTCCCTTGAAAGCGGCGGCGAAGAATACCGTGGTGTGCGACGGCGCGTTCGACGCGCAGGTCATGATCGTGGGCGAGGCGCCGGGCGGCGAAGAGGACACGCAGGGCCTGCCTTTCGTGGGCCGAGCGGGCAAGCTGCTCGACAAAATGCTGGCGACCATCGGCCTGTCGCGCCAGAGCAACGTCTACATCACCAACCTGATCTACTGGCGGCCGCCGGGTAACCGCGATCCGTCGCCGGCGGAGATGCAGGTGTGTGCGCCGTTTCTTTCGCGGCAGATCGAGCTGAAGGCGCCGAAGCTGTTGCTGACCGCCGGCAAGTTCGCGACGCAGGCGATGCTGGGAACCGAGGACGGCATCATGCGGCTGCGCGGGCGCAAGCTGCGCTTCACGCAGGAGGGACTTGCTGCGCCGATCCCGTGCATCCCCCTGCTCCATCCGGCTTACCTGCTGCGCCGTCCGGAAGACAAGGCGAAGGCGTGGGACGATCTGCGCACCATCGCAACGCTGTGCGACGAGCTGAAGATCGAGCGCGGGCCGAGCCTGTAGGCCGCCCGCATGGCTCCCGTTGTGTCTGCCTGAAACCCGGCTAACGTCCCGGCCAACAGGAGTGAGACAACTCTGACCTCAGGAGAAACGAATGATTTCGACAATCGCGTCGCTTGTTACGTTGAGCATGATGCAGCAGGGCGTGGTGCATCCGGAAGCGCCGGCGGCGAAGCCGCCGGTCATCGAGAAGACCGTGACGCTGCCAGTCGCGCCGCCGAAGCCGGCGAGCCCGGTGGTCGGCAATGATCCCCGCACCAAGCAGCCGGTCGCCAAGCGCGGGCTTGGGCCGACGGACTATGCCTACACCATGCCGGAAGGGGTCACGACCAAGGAGGTCGTCTACTATTCGGACGGCGTCGCCTGCTACGGCAAGGTCTTCTACCCCAAGGGCTTCAATGCGCAGACGAGCAAGCTGCCGGCCATCGTGCTCGGCCAGGGCTGGGCTGGCACGCACGTGTCGATCGAGAAGTATGCGGCTGCATTCGCCAAGCATGGGCTCGTCGCCATGACCATCGACTATCGCGGCTGGGGCAACTCGGAAGGCTTCGTACGCCTGATCTCGCCGAACGATCTCGGCGGCGGCATGGAGAAGGACGAGAGCCGCCACAAGGTGATCAACAACGCCACTGTCTGGGTAAAGCGCACTCGCCTCGATGCGGCCGACCAGCAGGAGGATTATCGCAACGCGATCTCCTTCATCCAGGGCGAGCCCGGCGTGAACCCAGACCTGATCGGAGTGTGGGGATCGAGCTATGCCGGCGGCAACTCGCTCGCCGTCGCGGGGCAGGATGCGCGCGTCAAAGCCATCGCCGTGCAGATCCCCGGCATTGGCGGCAATCCCAATGGCACGCCAGCAATGACCTACGCTGGACCGATTCTGCAGGACGCCATCAAGCGCGCGCGCACCGGCCAGGGCGCCGAAATGTGGACCGGCTATTCGCGCTCGCTGCTGATCGACTCGGACATGCTCGAGGCCAACCGCGAGAACAATACGATGCAGTGGGCGAAGAACATCGGCGAGCGTCCATTCATGGTGGTCGTCGCGCAGTACGACGAGCTCATCAACAATGACAACGCCGGCAAGGCGGCGCTGGAGTTTGCCAAGGGGCCGAAGGAATACATCGTCGTGCCCGACATCACCCACTTCGAGATGTATTCTGGCAAGCCGTTCGAGATTTCGTCCGAAGCAGCCGCGCGCTGGTTCGCGACGCATTTGAAGTGAGCACGCTCTCGTCCTTCGAGACGATCGCTACGCGATCCCTTATCCTGGAGTTTTTTACACGGGTGACGGATCACAATTCTCTTTGCTGAGTTGGCGAGGGAAGTGGCGATGCCGCGCAAGTAGGTTGGCCAGCTTGGGCTCGAGGACGGGTCCAACCGGGAATCCCGGAACATAGATAGATAGAGGAGCGACGGCTCGGCGCGATTTGGTCCAGTGGACCAAATCAAACAACGAACGAGAATGGCTCGCGGAGAGGGCGGCAGGCAGCCAACCGCCCGGCAAACTAGAATGGGCCGTGGGCCGGACCGGGAAGCTGATCTTAACCCGCCCTGATCCACTCTTACCAACCAAAGAACCCTTGCGATGCTCTTGGAACATCGCAGTCCTTGAGCTTGACCATGGCGACCACCAGAACCGCGATTTCGCCTGCCAACGTAGCAACGTGCGCGCTTCTACTGAGTGCGCTTGCTGCTCTCGGATTCATCGAGGTCCCCGCCATGGTGGACTATCTGAACCACCTAGCGCGCATGGAACTGCTCAGTGAGGGAAACGAGCACCCCGCCTACGCCATCGCCTGGCGCATCCAGCCAAACTCCGCCCTGGATCTGATCGTACCTCCGCTTGGGCGCCTGATGGGCGTGGAGGCGGCGCTGCGAGTCTTCTTGGGTGTGGCCTTTGCGCTCATCGTTTCCGGCGCCGTCGCCGTCGAACGCGCGGTAAAGGGCCGTCACGAATTCGCCGGACTGTGCGCCATGGCGGTGTTGTTCAGCCTGCCGCTGACGTGGGGCATGGTGAACTTCACGCTGGGGGTGGGCATCGCCTTGTGGGGCGTTGCGCTCTGGGTCCGGCTAAGCGCGGCAGGCGGCTGGCAACTTTGGCTTGCACACTCGGCGACCGTGCTCGCCCTGTTCGTCAGCCACTTCTTCGCCCTTGGGCTCTACGGGCTGGTGATCGGGCTGATTGAAATCTCAGCGCTCGTGGCCTGCCCGGCTCGCCCGACGAAGGTCGTCCGCAGGGGCGTGATGATGGCGGCCCCCGTCGTCGTCCTCCTCGCCGCTCTGGCGATGAGCGGTGGGGCCATAGGGACGCCGGAACTTCCTGTCTGGAACTTCGAGCTCAAGGCGTACTGGCCCCTGACGTTCATGAACGCCTATGATCGCCTTGCGGGTCTGACGGCGACTCTGGTGGGCCTGGCGCTGCTCCTCTGGCTCGGTTTCTCCCGGCGGCTTCGGTTGACGCTCTCAGGAACGTTCATCGCCCTCGGCCTAGCCGGCCTTTACGCGGCGATGCCTGTCACGCTGTTCGGGATCGCCTACCTGGACGTGCGCCTCCTCTCTTGGGCAGCGCTGATCCTGCCATCATTCGTCGTAGCAAAGCCAGGAGGCTGGCGGCTGGCGGCTGGAACGCTGCTTGCGACCATCGCCGCTACAAACGGGGCGGTGGCGCTCAAGGCGTGGCATGACCTTCAACCCGACTATGCCGAGATCCGCAAATCCTTCGCGCTCATCCAGCCCGGATCAGCAGTGCTTATTGCCATGGAGGATGGGTTGCCGCTCTCCGACCAGCCGCTGCTTTACGCACCCACCCTGGCGGTCCCTGAGGCCAAGGCGTTTGTTTCGTCCTTCTATGGTTCGCCCAGTGGCTTTCCGATTGAGACAAAGAGCCCCTACGACCGCCTCGCCGTGACCCGTCCGATCGAGTACGTTCCCCCAACGGTGACGGCTCTGCATCGCTGGCGCTTACTCCCACCTCAGCTTCGGACCTGGTCGCGGGACTTTCAGTACCTTTACGTGATTGGTCGCCCGGCAAGCGGGGCTGCCGTAGTTCACACCGCGCCGATCTTCGTGGGACGACGATTCACCCTCTATCGGATCAACCCGGACTGACCGGGAACGCAGATGCCGAGGACCTCCGGAAGCAGACGGAGTTCAGATCGGCTATCGCCGCCACCTGTGACCGGCCGAGAAGGCCGTCGGCTATCTGGGCGTCCCTTGCTTGAGGCCTATCGGCGAGATGTTTGTGTAGCCCTCATTCAGAGGGATCGACGCGAAGCGGCGACCGTCTCGAAGGAGAGGGTGTACGCACGGAACGCGCGATAGACCACAGTGAGGAAAAAAGGCGGCGGACCGTTGGCATCGGTCCGCCGCCTGCGTTTGGGGATGGGCTTTGGCTTGCGGGCTGTCCCGTCCCTCAGGGCAGTTGAGCCCCGGCCGTTTCGGGGAGGCCGTCCACAAGACAACTCATCGGCGGCGCCCGCGCAAGCACAATTTGTTCTTGTCTTGTTCACTTATTGTTTCTAGCATTGATGCTCTGAACAAGGCCTTTTCCGATGCCGCCTCCGCCTCAGGAAAAATGGAAGACGCGATCCCTGGATGCCGACTGGTCGGAGCAGCGCGACTTGGCGCGCGGGCGTGGCGCGCTGTCGAACGCCTCCGGACGGTTTGAAAAGCAGTACGCCGAGCCGTTCGACGATGGGTGGGGCGAGGATGGAGACGAGGATTTCAAGCCGCAAACGCTGCAGACCGAAGCGATCGTCGAGCGACCGAAGACGATCATCACCTACAATACGTCGCCGGACATTTCCTTCGACCGCACGATCAATCCCTACAAGGGCTGCGAGCATGGCTGCATCTACTGCTTTGCGCGACCGAATCATGCCTATCGCGGGCTGTCTCCAGGGCTGGATTTCGAGACGAAGATCTTCGTGAAGCCGAGCGCGGCGGCGCTGCTGGAGCGCGAGCTGGCGAAGAGAACCTACAAGCCCGGACGTATCATGCTGGCGGGCGACACGGACATCTACCAGCCGCTGGAGAAGGAGCTGAAGATCACGCGCTCCATCCTCGAGGTGCTGGCGCGATACGATCACCCTGTGGCGCTTATAACCAAGTCGGCGCTGGTGACGCGCGATCTCGATATTCTCGCACCGATGGCGGCGAAGGGATTGGTGTCGGTGGCGGTGTCGTTCACGACACTCGACAGGAGACTGGCGCGCACGATGGAGCCGCGCTGCGCCGCGCCGCATCGCCGCGTCGAGACGATGCGTGAGCTGGCGCAGGCGGGCATTCCCGTGACGGCGATGACCGCGCCGATGATCCCTGCCCTCAACGAGCCAGAGATGGAGGCTCTGCTCGAAGCCGCGGCCGAGGCGGGCGCAACGCGGGCGGGATATGTGCTGCTTCGCCTGCCGCTGGAGATAGCGGGGCTGTTCACGGAGTGGCTGGAAGCGAATTATCCGGACCGGGCGAAACGCGTGATGTCGCTGCTGCGCCAGATGCACAACGGCAACGACTATCGATCCGAGTGGAAGGTGCGCCAGCGCGGGGACGGACCCTATGCGCGGCTGATCGAGGCGCGGTTCCGCAACGCGACGAAGCGGCTGGGACTCAATTCGGTCAATGTCAGCCTGCGCACCGACCTCTTCCGGCCGCCGGTTCCGAAGCCTGATCCGAAGGCGGCGAGCGGGCAGATGTCGCTCTTCGGCGAAGAATAATCCGGCGGCCTTCCCATAACTCCGGGACACCCTCCAAAACCCTCGAAAAACGCACCGCTCGAAGTATGGTAAATGCGCGCTTAACCATTGACTCAATGGGTTATTTACTCGGGTCAGCGAGTCTCGACGCTTCAGTCCGTTTCGGGCGTGGCGTGAGATTTCGACATGGCGATCAAAACGATCGACCCCTCCCAGAAAGATTCTGGCCAGAAGAATTCTGAGAAAGCCAAGGCCGCTGCCGCGAAGCCCGTTGGCGAAAAGCCTTTCAGCAAATCCGACCTGCCGCTCGACCAGATCATCGTCGGCGACTGCATCGAGTCGATGAATGCGCTGCCGGCGGGCTCGGTCGATCTCGTTTTCGCGGATCCGCCCTACAATCTGCAGCTCGGCGGCGACCTTACGCGCCCCGACAACTCCCATGTCGATGCCGTGAATAATGACTGGGACAAGTTCGATAGCTTCGCGACGTACGACAAGTTCACGCGCGAATGGCTGAAGGCCGCGCGTCGCGTGTTGAAGCCCGATGGCGCGATCTGGGTGATCGGCTCGTATCACAATATCTTCCGCGTCGGCGCGGCGATCCAGGACCTCGGCTTCTGGATACTCAACGACGTGGTGTGGAACAAGTCGAACCCGATGCCGAACTTCAAGGGCACTCGCCTTGCCAACGCTCATGAAACCTTGATCTGGGCGGCGCGCAGCCAGGAGCAGAAAAAGTACACGTTCAACTACGACGCGCTGAAGACTGCAAACGACGACATCCAGATGCGCTCGGACTGGTGGACCTTCCCCATCTGCTCGGGCGGCGAGCGGATGAAGAATGACGACGGGCGCAAGGCGCATCCGACGCAGAAGCCGGTAGCTCTGCTCCACCGCATCCTGATCGGCACGACCAATCCCGGCGATGTGGTGCTCGACCCGTTCTTCGGCACCGGCACGACGGGCGCGGTCGCCAAGCTGCTGGATCGCCGCTTTATCGGGCTGGAGCGCGACAAGGATTACATCGAGGTCGCGACACGCCGCATTGCGAATGTTCGCCAGCTCGGCGCCGAGGACATCGAGGTCCAGTCGAGCAAGAAATCCGAGCCGCGCGTGCCGTTTGGCGCGCTGGTGGAGCACGGACTGGTGCGTCCCGGCGACCGGCTGTACTGCCCGCAGAACCGCCATGTGGCGCGCGTGCGTGCGGACGGTTCGCTGGCCAATGGCGACGCCACAGGTTCGATCCATCGCATGGGGGCGCATGTGCAGAATGCGCCGTCGTGCAATGGCTGGACGTTCTGGCACTACAAGTCGGATTCGGGCCTTGCCCCGATCGACCTGCTGCGTCGGAAGTTCCGCACGCAGATGGGACTCTAGTTCAACCTGTTTCAGTTCAGATCTGTTCAGTTCAGACCGGCCTTCGCTTTCGTAAGGCCCTCCTGAAGCCAGCCTAGCTCGTTGCGATTGGACGAGACCTTCACCAGCGCCTCGAATGCGGCGACGCGTGCGCGCAGCACATCCTTGTCGCCCGGCGCACCTTCGAGGCCGATCGACGTCATGTGCAGCGCTTCGACATGCTTGCCCTGCCCTAGGAGGCGCATCGCTTCGTCGGCGATTTTCTTCGGGCCGCCGGCGAGCTTGACGACGGACGCCGACACGCTGCTTCGGCCCTGTGGAAACATTTCGGCGGGATCGCCGTTGAACCAGCCGGCATAGCCATCATAGATGCCGCGCACCGACCATGAGATCTTGCCGTAGCCTTCGCCGACATCGAGTTCGGGCGGCAGCTTGATCTCGGCCATGAGCTGGTGGACGTCCTTGCCGGAATTCATGCCGGCCAGCACTGCGTCGTGAACATAGACGATGGCGTCGTGCATCTTCTTGAGCTGGCGCTGGACCTCCGCCTTGCCGACGATTGCCGGGCCGTGGCTTGGGACAACTATTTCCGGCTCCAGCGCCATCACTTTTTCCAGCGAGCGGATGTAGTCGAGCGGCCAGCGCGGACGTGTGCCGCGCAGCGTGTACATGTTCGGAAACGATTCGTAGAAATTGTCGCCGATGAAAGCGGCCTTCAGCTTGGGAACCCAGACAGTGAGATGGTCCGGCGTCTCGCCGGGCGTGCTGTAGAGTTCGAAACGCGTGTCGCCGACATCGAGCGAGAGGTGATCGCCGAAGGTTACATCAGGAACGAGCGCCGGGGCGTTGAGCTGGGCCTGCTGGGCGCGAACCGCGGCGCCGGGCTGGGCGGCGGCTGCGCCCTGGCTGCCGGCGAACTGGAATTGCGCACCGTTGCGGGATGCGAAAAAGCCGGCGAGCATGCGCTGGTATTGCAGGAACTCGGTGAAGTTCTCCTGCGTCACGACCTTCCCGCCCGCCCCCTTCCACAACTGGACGCCGCCCGTGTGATCGCCATGGCCGTGCGTGAGGATGACGTAGGCAGCTTTCGTCACGCCGTCTTTCTGCAGCAATTCGAAATGCGCGCGCGAGGCGGGCGGCCGCGACGTGTCGATGATGACCGCTCCGGCGGAGGTGTCGACGACGATGGTGTTCGACGAGACGTTTCGGCCGAGCACATAGCGAAGCCCCGGAACGACACGCGTGACGGACAGGTTCGCCGTCGGGTCGGAGGTGTCCATGCTCGACGGCAGGCCCGGCGCCGGAGGTTGTTGCGCCGTGGCGGGCGCGGATGTCTCGCAGGCGGCAAGGCCGATTGCTGCAAGCGCCACCAGACTCGTGCGAACCATCAGGACCTCCCGTTTCCGTGTTTGATACCGTTTCGTATCACGAAAACCCGCGGGCGGAAGTCTAGCGCGCGATCGACATACGCTTTCGCGCCTGTTCCTTTTTCAGCTTGAAGCCGACGCGCGCGATCGCCTCGATCGCCGGCACGAGGTCGCGGCCGAGCGTGGTCAGCGAGTATTCGACCGACGGCGGCGATGAGCTGACGACGCGGCGCGAGACGACGCCGTTGTCTTCGAGTTCCTTGAGGCGCGTCGAGAGCATCTTGGCGGAGATTGGCTTCACGTCGGCGCGCAGTTCGGAGAAGCGGCGTGCGCCGCCCGAGAGATACCAGATGATGTTGGGCGTCCACATGCCGCCGATCAGCGCCATGCATGCGCCAATGGGGCAGTAGCCGTCGACTGGCTCCGAAACCGCGCTCTTGCGCATCTTGAGAGGCATAGCCCACCGCTCCCCTGGTTACCTGCCGGTTACGCGTTTTTTTCTGGTAACATGGCGCTACCTGGTTTCCAATCGTAATCAGGCGCCCTAGCTCCCTGGGTGCGAGGACAGGACACGCGAAGCCATGCTCCGAACAGAGATCACAGAGCGCCTGGGGATCCAGCATCCCATCGTGCAGGGTCCGTTCGGCGGCGGCATCTCGACGCCGCAGCTTGTGGCGGAAGTCGGCAAGGCCGGTGGGTTGGGCTCGTTCGGCGCCTATACGTTGTCCGCTCACGAGATCGAGGACGTTACGAACAAGATCCGCGCGCTGAGCAATCATCCGTTCGCGCTGAATCTCTGGGTGTCGGACCATGACCGCGGCGGCGACCGGCTGACGCCGGAACAGTTCGACGCGGCGTGGAAGATCTTCAAGCCGCTGTATGACGAGTTCGAGCTCGAGAAGCCTGTTCCGCCGGTGAAGTTCTTTCATGGCTTCGAGACCCAGATCGAAGCGGTGCTCGAGGCGCGGCCGGCGGCGTTCAGTTTCGTCTTTGGCGTGCCAAAGGGGGCGATCCTCGCAGAATGCAGCCGCCGGGGGATCACCACCATCGGCGCGGTGACCACGCTGGCCGAGGCAGAAGCGATGGATGCGGCGGGCGTCGACGTAATCCTGACGACGGGGTTCGAGGCGGCGGGCCACCGGCCGTCCTTCCTCGGCTCGGCGGAGCTGAGCCTGATGGGGACATTGACGTTGACGCGGCTGGTGGCGGCGAAGATCAAGCGGCGGCCAGTGATCGCGGCGGGTGGCATCGTGGATCGCCCCGGCATACAGGCGGCGCTGGACCTGGGGGCGGCGGGGGCGCAGCTCGGCACGGCGTTTCTGGCGTGCGAGGAATCCGGCACTACGAAAGAACATCGCGATGCGCTGTTCGGCGAGGGCGGGCAAAGAACCGTGCTGACGCGGACGTATTCCGGGCGGCTGGCGCGCGGAATTCCGAACCGGCTGATCGAAGCGCTGACGCCGTATGTGGACAAGCTTCCCCCCTTCCCGATCGAGGTGTGGTTCACCTCGCCGCTGCGCAAGGCCGCGGCCGCGCAGGGACGGACGGATTTTCTCGCCCTCTATGCAGGCCAGGGCGCGCCGCTGCTGAAGCATCGCCGCGTTGCCGACCTGATGGCCGACCTCACAGCAAACTGAATCAAACGGGAGATCACAATGAAGCTCTATTATATGCCGGGCGCGTGCTCGCTGGCGACGCACATTCTGATGCGGGAGAGCGGGCAGACGGTGGAGCTGGACAAGGTCGGCCGGGACAAAAAGACGGAGAGCGGCGCGAATTTTCTCGAGATCAATCCGAAGGGATATGTACCGGCGCTGCAGCTCGATGACGGTGAGGTCCTGACGGAGAATGTCGTCGTGCACAACTACCTTGCCGACCTAAAGCCCGGGTCGAAGCTGGCGCCGCCGCATGGCACGAAGGCGCGGCTGAGGCAGGACGAGCTGGCGCTCTACATCTCCACCGAGATCCACAAGACGTATGGCGCCATGTTCAATCCGGTCATGTCCGACGAGATGAAGCAGGCCAGCAGGGACAGGCTGGCAGTGCGCTATGAGTTGATCGAGAAGCTGTTGGCCGATGGGCGTCCCTATCTCACGGGTGAGAATTTCGCGACGGTCGATGCGTATCTCTTCACGGTCACGCGCTGGGCGCCCGGGCTCAAAGTGGATCTTTCGAAGTTCCCGAAGGTCATGGCGTATCAGGAGCGGGTGGCGGCGCGGCCGGCGGTGAAGGCGGCGCTGGAGGCCGAGGGATTGCTGAAGGCTGCCTAGGCCGAGACGTACTGGCTCAGCACCGCCATGTTCTGGATGTACGCTCCGACGGAGATGCCGATCGGCGGATCATCGCTGACATAAGGCGACGTGTCTGTTGAATCGCCGACTCGGGTGGTGGCGTAGATCTCCTGCGCCGGTAGGCGCGTGGGCGCAGGCTGGCCAGTGTAGGGATTGCTTTGCGCCACCAGCGGGGTTGACCAATAGCCCTGCCCGTTCAGGTCGGCGGCAAGCTTCGCGACGTGTTCGTCTGCCGGCGCGTCGGCGCCGGATGAGCCGCGGTTGGAGTTGAGGTCGGAGACCTCGATGTTCTGCGTGGTGAAGTAGCGCGGCAGGGGCTGGCTCGCTTTCAAAGGTGAGTTCTTCGAGGCGTCTTCCGGCGATGTCGCCTGCAGTTTTGCGAGGCGGGCGCGGAGCTGTTCGGTGCGGACGGCACGCGTCGGCGAGTAGTGCACGATCGAGCCTTCGAGATCGTAGGTTGCGTAGTAGGCCCCGTTGACGACGTTCGAGCCCTTGCGGTGGACGTAGAGCGGGCGGTTGGAGCCGATCTCGATGAAGGTGGGGTGGGTGCGCCTGTCATTGGCGACGCCAGCCGGAAGCTTCACGCTGTCGAGCCAGTCGAGCGCCTCGCCTACCCGCTCGAGGTAGGAGAGATCGCCGGTCAGTTCATAGAAGTTCATGAGCTGGGAAATGTTGTTCGCCGTGGTGTGCGTGACGAAGGCGAGCGGTTCGTAGCTGCGGGCAGCGGCGGGCTCCAGGTCGGCGACGGCGTGCTGGAGGCCCCAGGCGGCTTGCGGTTTCGGTTGCTGTGTCGCCTTGAAGCAGTCCATGGCGCGCTTGATGGGATCGATCGCGCGTTTGTCTCCCATCGTCTGCCAGACCATGATCAGGAACTTGATGTTCTCGCCGGCGACGTCGTCGTTGAAGGTGATGTGGCGGGTATAGTCGGCCATGCCGTGCAGGCTGGCGGCTTCGGCGAAGGGGAAGCGTTGGGGCCAGCCGCCGACTGGGTACTGGCTGTCGAGCACGAAGCGGATTGCGTGTTCGAGCGGCGCGCGGAATTCGTCGCCCTTCTTCTCAAGATGCATGCGGAGCATGAGCTGCGAGGCTTCGGATGTTCCCGCATCGTCGAAGGTCGCGTTGCCGTAGTAGTGCTGGAATTCCTCAAGGCGCCAGCCACTGGCGCCGATGGTGGCGTACCAATCCTTGAGCGAGGCCTCGCCCGCGAAGTCGTGGATGTAGTTCCAGCCGCCGGAGGGATGCTGCGCAGCGATAAGCGCACGCGTGGCGGCGACGGCGGCGCGCCAGAACTGTTCATCGCCGGTTGCGTGATACGCGTCGAGAAAGGCGTGACCCATCGTGGCCGTGCCGGGCGGCTGCACCCAGAGCATGGTGCGCCTGGCTTCCATCTCGCCCCAGCTTCGCGTGAAGTCCGGCAGGTAGGCCCAGACATAGCCGCCACGGTAGGCGACGGTGTCGGTCATGAAGCGCGTGGCGCGCTTCATCGCGTCGAGCGCGGCCTGGCCTTGCGGTTTGGATGAGACGTCGACGGTTGGCGCCGACTGCGTGGCGCACGCCGACAGCCAGGCGCCGAGGCCGATGAGCGTGGTGCGGCGGGAGAGTGCGGTCATGGCGAGAGAGTGCGCTTGAAATGACACCGGTGGCAATACTTGCAGGGCATAGGCTCTCTATCGCACCAGCCTTCGCTCCTGCGGAGCTTCGGCTTGGCAAGCCGCACGTGGCTTCGCATTCGGACCGGCTGATGCCGTCCGGGTCGCTGTGTGCGCCTCCAGTTAGGTGGAGGGCCGGGGACGCGGGATCGCCCGCGTTGGTTTGGCTGCGCTGATTGCTCAGCGTGACCGGTAGAAGAGAAACGCGAAATCCCGCGTCCCCAGCGCGTCGTTAGACGCCGGCCTCGAGC
>JAUYPV010000173.1 GCA_030697555.1 Hyphomonadaceae bacterium | reverse complement strand
AGAACGCGCTTGGGACCCTGGCTCATGGATGTCTCTTCCGCCGGTCCCGGGCGAAAGGTCAAGTGCGGCAGACGCCAGTTCGCCTAGTTCTCGGCGAACTTGCCGCTGATCATCGCCTTGGTCGGCTTCTCACCGGCGAGACGCAGGCCCTGGCGCCAGTCCCACGGCATGACGAATTGGCCGGCCCATACGCCCGCCTTCGCCTTGCGCGCCTTCAGCTCGGCCGGAACGTAGGCGGTCGAATAGCTGCGATAGGCGACGGCATAGCCGTTCACGACCAGCCATTCCTGCACGCTCGTCCCGCGCACCTTGCACTCGGCCAGCGACCGACCATAGCGGTCCTTGCCCTCGATCTCGCAGGTGACGGGGTTCTTGTTGATCCACGTATCGAGCGCGTTCGCCGCGATGGTTCCGCAACGCATGAACTTCTTGTCCGATGACAGACATTTCTGTCCCGACTCCGGCGCATCGACGCCGACGAGACGAATCCGTTCGCCGCGTATCTCCAGCGTATCCGCGTCGATGACGGAAGCCGTCCCGGTCGTGGTGCTCAAGATGGCGGCGAAGACGAGTGATGCAAGCATGATCTGCTCCCTTGGTCAGGAAGCAGACGCCTTGCGCGTTAGGGCTTCGTTAATTCGCTGCGGCGGCGTCGGCCATGCGCTTGGCGCGGGCATCCCATTCGCCCGCATCGCCGCGGCTGTTCGGCCACGACAGCAGCGCCGCGAGCTTTGCGGACTCGGCAGCGTTGAGTTCGGCCGGCGGCTTGCTGAAGAGAACCTGCGACGCATCGGTCGGTCCGGTCACGCCGCCAAAGTTCGCCTTGCGCATCCAGAGCCTCAGCAGGTCGGCATCGCTGTGCCGGCTCTCCAGCAGGCAGGCGAGCGAGAGCTGCTCGACCTGCGAATTGAGTGAGCGGGTCGCGCCGTCCTTGGAGGCCATGTCGCGCGCCATCACCTGCGAGATCGAAGGCCCGCGCCTGTCCGTCTGTCCGAGCTGATGCAGCGTGAACCGCGCGGCCGTGCGGCACGGAAATCCGGTCTCGTCCCACGTCGCGCCGAAGATGCCCTTCGCCACCGTCGTTTCGAACACGGAGAGGGGCGCTTCTTCCGGCGCCGGCGTCAACCAGCCCGCAGCCTGACCGCGATCCAGCGCCTGTCCGCCGACGTACCAGCCATAGCCAAATACCCCTACAAGGGCGATGATGGCCACTGTCAGCACAAGTGTCACAAGCCGGATCAGCAGGCTGATCATGAGCTATCCCCACAACTCTACGAACATCCCAGCGTCGGCAACAGACTACGTGCGCGCCAAGGCCGCAAGCCGCATCTGACAGCCCTTGCCATGGCGCCGGGGGTGTGGTCCTGAGGGCCGAATTCTTACCGGTTTTCTTGGGCGGAGTTGTCATGTCCGGCGTGGCTGTGGTCGGCATCCAGTGGGGTGACGAAGGCAAGGGGAAGATCGTCGACTGGCTCTCGAGCCGGGCCGACGTCATCGTGCGCTTCCAGGGCGGCCACAACGCAGGCCACACGCTGGTCATCGACGGCCGCGTGTTCAAGCTGAACCTTCTTCCGTCCGGCGTCGTACGCGGCGGCAAGCTTTCCATCATCGGCAACGGCGTCGTCGTCGATCCCTGGCATCTGCTCAACGAGATCGAGTCGATCCAGAAGGAGGGCGTGAAGCTCACTGCCGACGATCTCGTTCTCGCCGACAACGCCGTGCTGATCCTGCCCTGGCACAAGGACATCGACGCCGCCCGCGAACAGCAGGCAGGCGACGCCCAGATCGGAACCACGCGCCGCGGCATCGGTCCCGCCTACGAAGACAAGGTCGGCCGCCGCGCCATCCGCGTCGCTGACCTGGCTGATCCTGCTGCCCTCGATCTCAAGCTCGATCGCCTGCTCGCGCACCACAAGCCCCTGCGCGCTGGCCTGAACCTGCCGGAGCCCGATGGCGTCCAGCTCAAGAAAGATCTGCTTGCCATCGCGCCAAAAATCCTCGCCTACGCCCAGCCCGTCTGGGAGCGCCTCGACCAGGCCGTCCGCTCCGACAAGCGCATCCTGTTCGAAGGCGCGCAGGGCGTCATGCTCGACGTCGACCACGGCACCTATCCGTTCGTCACCTCGTCCAACGTGGTGTCAGGGCAGGCGGCGGCCGGATCAGGCGTTGGCCCCGGCGCCATCAACTATGTGCTTGGGCTCGTGAAAGCCTACACCACCCGCGTCGGCGGCGGGCCATTCCCCACTGAGCAGGACAACGACATCGGCAAACGTCTCGGCACGGCTGGCCACGAATTCGGCACCAATACCGGCCGCGCCCGTCGCTGCGGTTGGTTCGACGCCGTGATGGTGCGCCAGGCCTGCGCGGTCTCCGGCGTCACCGGTCTCGCCCTCACCAAGCTCGACGTGCTGGACGGCTTCGACGAGATCCGCATCTGCACGCACTATACCCTCAACGACAAACGCATCGACCGCTTTCCGTCAGGCATGACCGACCAGGCCAACGTGAAGCCGGTCTACGAAACCGTTGAAGGCTGGAAGGGCTCCACCCGCGGCGCCCGAAGCTGGAGCCAGCTCCCCGGCGAAGCGGTGAAATACGTCCGCCGCCTGGAAGAACTCGTCGGCAAGCCGGTCGCGCTGCTCTCGACGTCCCCGGAACGCGAAGACGTCATCCTCATGCGCGACCCGTTCGAGAAGTAGCTAGCGCTCCTTCTTCGGCCGGAACGCGATCAGCACGTTGCCCGGCGGCTCGCCGAAGCGTGCGTATCCGGACTGCACGAACAGCATGCCGTCGCCCGCCACATACGGCGCCGAGTCGAGACCGCCGCCCTGGCCTTCGATGCCGCTCACGGTATTGGGCCAGGGCTTGTTGGTCATGTACTCGAACAGCACGTCGCCGGTCGCGCCGTCGAAGATGCGCAGCATGCCCTGCGGCGTGCCGGTGACCAGCGCGCCATCAACCAGCAGCGGAGCAGGCGAGAAGCCCAGCCGGCAACGTTCGCGCGGGGCGGCGGGGCGAGCGCCCTCGCCAGCAGGTGCAGCCGCAATTGCCGCAGGCGGTGCGCCTTCAACAGCGGCCGGCGCCGCCGCGGGCGCTGCGGCTCGCGGGGCAGCGGCAATGGCCGGCAGCCTGCGCGGCGGCGCATTCACGCGCGGTGGAGGCGGCAGGACTGGTGCAGAGATCGGGGTGATGCGCCACTCAGGCGCCGGTTGATACGACTTGGCGACGGGAAACTCCTGCCCGCAATCGCGTGCGTTCGGCTTGTACGACCACTGGATTTCGCCCGTCATCGCATCCAGCGCATGGATGCCTGGACCCCAGTTCGGGTTGTCCGGCGAGTTCGCCGCGTCATTGCTCGGCGCGAAGATGCGCGTGCCATCGAACGCCATGCCCCAATGCACGCCGCCCATCGCGGAGCCGCGGCTCACCTTGTTCGACCACACGAGCTGTCCGTTGTCCGGATTGATCGCCCAGATCACGCCGGACTTCTGTCCCGCGATCACCATCTCGGAGCCGTCCTTGCGCTTGATCAGCATCGACGTGCCGCCGAAATCATGGTCGGGGCTATGATAGGCGCCCGGCCAATCGCAGTTCGCGCCGCGCCGGCCGCAGGCCGAATTCCAGATGTCGGCTTTCGTCGCCTGGAAGATCCAGCGCTTGGCGCCCGTGTCGAGATCATAGGCGATGATAGCATCCGACGTATCCGTCGCAGGCCAGGACAGGTTCTCGCCCGTCCCCGCATAGAGCTGGTTGCGCTTCGCATCGAGCACAGGCGTTGACCAGATCATCGCGCCTGCCGGCCCATACTGCTGAGTGCCCGTGCGGCCGAGGCGCTGCGGCTTTGCATCTTCCTCGATCGAACGCCCGACCCAGAGCTTCTTGCCCGTCGCAAGATCCAGCGCCGCTACGGCGCCCTGGCCCTTGCAGCACTCATAGCTGTCATCCGGCGGGACGTTGGATTCGATCACCGACACCGGCGCGAACACTTTGCCGTCGTGCACGATCGGCGCGCCCGTGATGCGGTTGAGATCGTTCATCTTGACGTCGGTGACCCACATCCCCTTGCCATTGATGGCGTTCACTGCATGCACGCGCCCCGCCGCATCGCCCATGACAATCGCTGCAGGCGATTTCTCCGTCGCCTCCGCAAACGTCAGCGAAGACCGCAGCGTCATGTCCGAAACATAGTGCCACTTCACGCAACCCGAGTTCGTATCGAGCGCATAGAGCCGCCCCGAATCCGTCGCCGCGATAAAGATCGTGTCGCCGACGATCACCGGCTGCGAGCGCATGGTCGGCGTCTGCGGAAAGGCCGTCACCCATGCGACTTCGAGGTTCTTCATGTCGGCCTTGGTGAGGCCGGCCTCATCCGCCGACTGCCGCCGGTTGGCGTCATAGGTCACGCCGAACGTCACCGACGTACGCGGCGCCTTGTCCAGCACCACGCGCCGCTGCTTGATCCCGCAGCGCGCCTGCTCGATCCACGCGTCGTTCGTTCCATCGGCGCTCGGCAGCCATTCGATCAGCTGCGCCAGTTCGTCCTTCGGCACATTCTTGGACTGCTCCCTCATGTAGCCGAGTTCGAGCGTGTACTTCACCGTCGAGCGGTTGAGCGTGCGGATCGCCGCCAGCGTGGGCGCGCCGCTCTGTTCCGTGCTCTCATGGCAGGACGCGCACCACTGGTCATAGGCCGCCTTGCCGGGATGCCCTGAGTCATCCACCGCCGCATGCTCGGCGCCAGCCGCCTCGCCCGGCCGTGGCGCACAGGCTGCGGCGCCCAGCGCCAATACAGACGCGAGCGCGAAAGCGCGGACGTTTCTCATGAATCTCCTCCCCGGAGGCAGTCTTGTGTTTGGCCGAACGTACCGCCGCATCCTGCCGTTGCAAGGCAACCGGAACGAGGTCTCGGGAAAGTGAGGCGCTACTTGTTGGGTTTGAACGCCAGCAACACGTTACCCGGCGCTTTGCCGATAGCGCCTAGCTCCGCCTGACTTATTCCGCGGCGACGGCGGCTGCTTGCGGCCGGACATAGCGGCCGATCGCCCACGAAAGCGCCCGGTCGAGCCCCGCATGGAATCCCAGCGGGCGCCACTCGATATCGCGCTCGGCTTCCCGCTCGTCCAGCATCGGCCCCTTGAGCGCGCCGCCAGGATCGCCAACCGGCTGCACATACCTGTTCCACGCCGCGCCATTCGGCAGCGGCGAGCGCGCATCCAGCATCGCGCAGATGCTGTCGGCCACGTCTAGATCGCGGCGCTCCGCCCCGACCGAGAATTCAAAACGCGACAAAGGCGGCGCCACTTCCCCCGCACGCAGCAGCCCCGACGCATAGTCCCGCACCGGCAGCCAGTCGCGCACCGTCTCGCCGCCATGCTGCACGTTGAACACGCGCCCGCCCAGCAGCGCCGCCATCATCGTCGGCAGGAAGGCGCTGTCCGACTGATACGGCCCGAAGACTTCCGCGCCGATGCAGGTCACCAGCGGCAGGCCATGCGCTCGCGCCCAGTTGTCGATGACCGCAGCGGCCGATGCACGCGCCGCCTCGGCCGATGTCGGCGCCGGAGCATTGTCGGCGTCAGCTTCGGCGCGCAGCGCATGGACGACACGGAACCTGTCGCGCGCCTCGCCCGTCAGCTTGGATTGATGGTGTCCGCTCGCTTCCATCACGGCGATGGCAGCGGCGATCTCGGTCTCGAACAGCCGCGCCGGGTCTTCCTCGGTCGAGGCCGCGAGGTGAACTACGGTGTCAGGCTGAAACTCCCGCACGATGGCGCGCATCATCGAGCGGTCGCAGACATCCGTCTCGAGCCGCGCATATCCGGGCTTGCCCGCAACCAGCGAAAGGGAAGGGACGGGGTTGGCCTTGCGCCGCCGATCCAGGTTCAGCACCTGATCGCCGCGCTCCACAGCCAGTCTCACGACCGCCGAGCCAATGAAGCCGCAACCACCTGTAACGAGGACGCGCATAAGGCCCCAGCCTCCCGCAAGTCTTAACGGTTAGGTGAAGCCGGGTAAGGAAAGTGTTAACGCGCCTAGCACACGACCGTCTGCACCAGTCCCGTATCGCCATAGTCGAGGATTCTACGGTCCCGCGTCACGATCGCATGCCCGAACTGGCGGGCAGTCGCGATCAGTATCCTGTCAGCCGGATCGTTCGGCGGCGTCCCGGGAAGCTGGTGGGCGGCGACAAGCACGCTGACGGGCAGAGGCGCGAGCGTAACGCCGGTCCGTTTCTGAAACGCGCCGAACCAGTCGTCGACTCCCATCCCCAAGCCGAGCCGGTTGCGAGCAGAAAGCAGCGACAGCTCCCAAGCCGAGAATGGAGAAACGAAGACCCGATCGTCGATAGAACTCTCCGCGACTGCCTCGAGCGCGGATTGTCGAACTTTTGCGCCTTGGCCGATCCAGATGATCGCACATGTGTCGAGCAAGAGACTGGGCACGCGATCAATCCTTCATCGCATCCCATTCGAGTTCGACGGGCTCCATGATGTCGACGCCGTCGGGAATGTGCACAGTGCCTTTGAGGCAGCCATAGAGCGCCTTCATGCGCTCCTCGCCGAGTTTCTTGCGCTGAGCGGGCGTCATGTCGCCTCCTTCGCGCGCCCCACTCGCGCGGCGGAACACTATACGTCCCCTGTCGATATCCACACTCTCGCTTTCGTAGCCAGCGTCGAGCCAAGCCTGCGCGTGGGCATGGCCTGTTCCATTGTTGCTCCAGAACGCGCGATGTTTAATGGCGCTCGCGGGAAGCCGGGCATCGATGATGCGCTCGATTTCGCGGAACGTCAGCTCCACCATCGCTCGTTTGGATCCCGAGAGAAAATTGGTCAGAGGCTCATACTTGGACATGACGTTGTTTCCTTCATATTGTTACTATAGTAACAATATGAACCGAGCGCAAGCCCTAAATAGGCGACGCCCCCGGGTTCGGGTTCTCCTGGATGATCGTCCAGACCGCCTTGAACGGCTCCTCGACCACTTTGCTCTCCTTCGAGAAGAACATCGTCGGGCGTTTGGCTGCATCGAACTTCGGCCACACCGGTAGCCCCTCCGCGCCATTCGGATCGCCGGTGCGGGCAAACTGCACCCACGTCGCGCTCATCAGCTTGCCCATCGCCACATCGTCCGCGGTCGCTCCGGCGAACAGCGGCGCGCTGGCGACATTGTCCATGATGTAGGGAATCTCCGCCGTATGCGGCGCCTTCAGCACAAAGTCCTGCGGCGGCAAGTCATGCGCGAAAACATAGGCGTAGACGCCCGCCGGCTGTGCCGATTTCCGCGAAGCCAGCATGTGATGCGACGACAGCGAGCGCACCGTGCCAGTCACCTGCATCAGGAGATAGTTGGGCTTGTAGTCCGGATACTCCGCCTTGAATGCCGCGACGATCGCTTTGCTCTTACCCTTCGCCGCGCGCTCGGCCGCATCGAGCACCTGCTTCTCCGTCGTCTCCACCCATTTCGGATTGCCGACATTGTAGAGCGTCTGCTCGTCCTTGGTGAAACCGATCATCACCGGAATGTTGGCCGACTGCGCCGGCGCATCGGGATCGAACGGATGGCGCGGGATGTTCACGTCGTCGATCGACGGCCGGAACTTGTTCGCCCCCATCTCGCCCGCAATCCGCAGGATCTCTTCCACCGGCACCGTCTGCAACTGCTCCGCCGCGATCGACGCGGCGATCCCAAGCCGCGTCATGAAATCGGTGCCCGTGAACTCCGCATCCTCCTTAGTGCCCGAACGGATGCCCGCGCCGGACTGGATGATCGCCTTGTGGAACAGCCCATTTGCTGCGGGCATGGCAAGAAGCGTCGACACTTTCCCGCCGCCGCCCGACTGGCCGAAGATCGTCACATTGTTCGGATCGCCGCCGAATTGCGCGATATTGTCCCGCACCCATTCCAGCGCCATCACAATGTCCAGCATCCCGGCATTGGCCGAGCCGGTGAAGCCCGGAACGCCCGCCGTATCCAGCGGCAGGAAGCCGAACACGTTCAGCCGGTGGTTCACGCCGACGAACACCACGTCGTGGTTCTTCGCGAGGTTATGCCCGCGATAGATGTTCAGCGGCGCCTGGCCATAGCTGAACCCGCCGCCATGCAGCCACACCATCACCGGCCGCGTCGCGCCCGCCTCCGGCCCGGTCTTCTGCGTATAGACGTTCAGCACCAGGCAGTCCTCGTCGCCCTCGCGCTTGATGTTGTCCGGCGGCAGGAAGGCTTCCGTCATCGCGGCCTGCACCAGCGGCGGATAGCTCGCCGCCCCCGCTCCCGCGCGCATTTGCGTCGCCGCCTGGCCGTAGACATTGGCCGCCGTCTCGCCCTGCCACGCATCCATCTTCTTCGGCGCCTGGAAGCGCAGCGGTCCCACCGGCGGCTGCGCATACCGCACGCCGCGGAACTCCAGCACGCCGTCCTCCGGCACGCCGCGCAACTGCCCCAGCGTGGTCGATACCAGCGTTGGGTCAGCACCTGCGCCCGCCGTCGCGGGCGTAGTCTTCTCGCAAGCCATCAGGCCGGCAAGCGCCACGCCACCAAGCAGCATCGTCCGGCGATTGAGATACGCGGGCTTCATGTTGGTCTCCCCTGAGTTGTGCGCTCTTAGGTTGGCTGGCGCTTCAGCGTGTAGATCATGTTGTCGAGGCCGAGCAGGATCGTGTCGTCGTCGACCATCGGAAAATCGAGCGAGACATCCGCCCCGCCTGACGTGCAGCTGAAATTGAGCTGGTCGATGTCGCGCGGCGGCAGGCCCAGCGTGGCGGCGTCCACAGCGGGATCGGGCAGGTTGCCCTCGAACAGCACCTGCACCGCAACGATCGACACCGCATAGGTCGCCTGGTCGCACGTCAGCAGTTTCGGCCCCGACGATTTCCCTGCCTCGAACACGATGGTCGTATTCTGGAATTCCGCATTCATCTGCGGCGCGGCGCCCTGCTGGTCCCACCACGGCGCCACCTGCGCCGTTTCCACCTTCCACGCGCCGAAGAACGGATTGCCTGCCCTGGCGACGTCCGGCTTGGTCGCATCCGGCGTCGCGGCTTTCGGCGAGCACGCGGCGACCGCAAGGACGCAGCTGGCCAGCGCGAAACGCACGAACATGCCGCTAGTCCGCAGCCGGTACGCCAGCATGGCTCTCTCCCTCTTCGGCCGCCTCTTCAGACCAGTCGCGCGAACACGCAGCGGAAATTATCAATGATAGGGTAACATCCGAAGTCAAGCTGGCGGCGCTTCGGATTTCGAGTCCCCTTTTCGCGCGCCCTGAGCTATCGATACTGCGAAAGAGTCTGGAGGGGACGGATGTTCAAATCTTTGAAGCTGCCTGTGATGTGCGCTGCAATGCTTGCCGCCGCGAATTGCAGCCCGCAGACGGACGGCATCGCTGCCAGCATCGGCGCGCCCGCTTCCAAAGCTCCCCTCGTGGAGGAGATCAGCGAGAATACCTATTTCAATAAGCCCTTCGGCGTCACCGTGACGGCGCCGGATGGCTGGTTTGTTATGGATACCGAACAGACCGGGAAGCTGATGGACGCCGGAAAAGAAATTATCACGGCGGGTCAGGATGTGCGGACGAAGGCCGCCATGGAGATGTCCGTGAAGCGCACCGACAATATCTTCTCATTCTTCAAGTATGCCCCTGGCGCACCAGTCGATGACAACGCCGCCATCATGTCGATCGCGGAAGACGTTGGCATGCTGCCGGGGATAGCGAGCGGAAAAGACTACTTCTTCCACGCCAAAAGAATGCTGGATCAGACCAACACGGAGTACAAAGTCATAGGCGACTATCAGCTTCGCAAGATCGGTGGTCGCGACTTCGACGAGATGGACATCAAGATGATTTCTATGGGGGTCGAGGTGTCGATGAGATATTTCGCTGCCAAGCGCGGCGACGATGTCGTCCTGTTCATCCAGACTTATCGCAGTGAAAGCGATCTCCCCGAGCTGGACAAGATTCTCGACAGCATTAAGCTCGACTGGTAGCGACCCGCACGGAAAAAACGTGCGCCAGTGCGATGGCGCCGGCCGTCGCCACGTTGAGACTGTCGACGCCCGCCGCCATGGGAATCGAAACGCGCCGGCATTTGTCCATCAAGTGCGGCGGCAGTCCCGGTCCTTCCGCGCCAAGCACCAGCGCCAGCCGCTTCGGCGGCGTTAGGCTCGGCAGCGGCTCTCCGCCTGACGGCGTCAGCGCCCACGGCTCGATCTCCGCACGCTCCAGCGCCGACAGGATCGACGCGCCATCGCCCGAGCGCGCAAAGGGCAGGGACAGCGCCGTTCCCGCCGAAACGCGAATGGATTTCCGATAGAGCGGATCGCAGCTCTCCGAATCCAGCAGCACCGCGTCCGCCCCCAGCGCCGCGGCATTCCTGAAACACCCGCCCACATTGTCGTGGTTGGACAAACCGATCAGCGCCAGCAGAGTCAGCGGCGTCTTCACTCCGAACAAACCAACCAGCTCCTCGCAGACCACCTCCCGCTCCCGCCGCGCCAGCGCCAGCACACCGCGATGCAGGTGAAACCCCGTCACCTGGTCCATCACCCATTGCGCCGCCGTGTAGACCGGGACGCCCGGATCGAGCCGCGCGATCATGTCCTCCACGCCCGCAACCCTGTTCTCGGCGAGAAACACCGACTCCACCGGAAACCGCGAAGCCGCGACCAGCCGCCCGAGTGTCACCTTCCCCTCGACAATGAACCGCCCGCTATCCCGCAACAGGTCGCGCTCCTTCACGCCCATATAGGGCGCAAGGCGAGGATCATTCGCTGTCGAGACGGGCACAAGCATCGCGCCTTGTGGCGCGCGCGAGCCGATAGGGCAACAAGCCCCGCTGGTGAAATTCGGCCGAATCTATTGTGGGATAACTCAGCTCGATTTCGAGAAAACCCCAACACCATCAACCCCAGATAGGGGCGCGAGGTGTGGGACAACTAAAAACTTATCCCCGCCCTCTTTTTCCGGACTCATACTGCTTGCGATGACCCAGGCGGATCACATCGCGTAGGACGGCCTGCATCTGGAGCTCTCGCAGCTCTGGATGCTCCCGCTCATCCTGTTCCGCATGATCTGCAGCTTCTTCCAGAACGAGCAGGCCTTCATCCAGGAACACCGCCGCAAAGGTGTCGCCCCGAAAGACTGGCAAGACCACATCCCCGACCTCGTAGAGGCCGAATGGGCGATCGACGCCATCAAGGCCGAAGGCGCCAGACGCCTCCTCGCCGGCCAGCCCATCGACTTCTACAGCATCCGCATCCCCGCCCCGCCCGACGACTGGCAGCCCATCGTCCATGACGCCGCCGACCTGATGCGGCGCTTCGAAGCCGTCGCCAGCTTCCACGCCGACCCGGAAAAGTTCATCCGCCGCCATGCCGAACGGCTGGTGGTGCGCAACCCCCTCCGTCTCGATGCTTCGCATCGATCCACCTCCCCCGGTCTCCGACCGGTGGAGGCAAACGGAACATCGCTCATCTTCCTCATTCGTCGCTCGAATTGCCTCCCCATGTCGCGAAGCGATAGGGGGAGGTGGATGGTCGCGTCTTCGCGACCAGACGGAGGGGGATGGCGCGGCAGGCGCAAATCCATCCCGCCTTAGCTGCGACCCAGAAAAAAAGAGAACCGCATCGCTTCCCTGACACCCATCAGCGAGGCCGCACCCATATGCACTCAGCCCATGCTCGCCGCGATCGACATCACCGCGCCAACCTCGACCGCATTCCCCACGCCATGCGCAATCGTCGGCGCCAGCAGGCTGTTGGATTTCTCCATCAGCCACACATAAACGAGCCCCCACACAAACGCGTAGATCTGCTGCGCAATCGCAAGGCTCAGCGGCGAATGGAAGAAATTGTCATAGTGCGCCAAGCCAAACAGCAGCGACGCGACATAGGCCGCCAGCGGCAAATCAATTGCCCCGATCCTCACGCGCCCCGGGATCAGCACGACCAGCATCCCCACGATCAGCCCGCGAAACAGCGTCTCCTCCGCCAGCCCGGTGATCGCCATCGCGGCCAGCCAGCCGGAGGAATTCACCGGGTCGATCGGATAGTCGTCGATGCGCGTGCCCGAAACGAACTGCGGCCAGTAGTCGGCCACCAGCATGATCAGCCCCATCGCCACGCCGATGACCACCGCCACCCCCGCATAGCTCTTGCCGCGCGGCCAGCGCACATGCGCATCGAGCTTCGGCAACACCCGCTTCACGACCAGGATGCCGATCAACGCCGTCACCGCCTGGAACAGGATAGCCAGGCCCACGAAGATCCACGGCCGCGTCGCCCAGTCCTCCGGCCCTTGCTTCCATATCCACCGCGCCGGCTCGCGCCCCGCGATCAGCAGCACCTGCATCAGGAGGGGTGTTGCGATGATGCCGATCAGCGCCGGCAGGGCGCGGATACGCACGTCGCGAAATTCGACGAAAGGGCGGGGAGCGATGTTGTCTGTCATCCCACGGGGCTAGCCCGCGGCGCGCCGCCCGTCTTGAACGGATGTTGCAACGTGCCTGCGCCACTTTCCGGGCGTATGGCCGGTCAGCGCCTTCACCGCACGCGACATATGCGGCTGATCCGAAAAGCCCGTCGCGGCCGCGATTTCAGCAAGCGCCGCCCGCGACGCCACGATCATCCGCCACGCCCGCCGCGCCCGCGCCTCACCACGATAGGCTGCGATGTCGACATCATAGGCCGCCCTGAAATGCCGCCACGCCGTCTCCCGCGAAACGCCCTTCGCCCGCGCCCAGGAAGCAATGGCGAGCGACGGGTCGTCCGACAGGTCGCGCGCCAGAAGGTCAGGCAGGTCGGCCTCGCTGTCCGCCAGCGGCTCGAACGCCTCGATAAGTCGCGCCGCCGCCTCACGTGGATCACGCTGCGCCACGCGGACTATCGCGTCTGGATCGGCGACACGCCCACGCGCCCGCCAGTCGCGTCCATCGAATGGCAGCGCAAGATCGAGCACAAGCGTGCGTGCGCGGGCAACAAGATCGCGATGAGCGGAAAAGGGCGCATGCACCAGCACGTCGCCCGGCCGAACGCGGAACCGCCCGGCATCGCCCGCTTCCTCGTAAGCGCCCTCCAGCACCACGGTCGCGTACGCGCCGACATGTGCGTGCCGGGAGATCTCGGCGGCGGCTTCGAGCTGGCTGGGAAGCGCTGGCGTCATGGGTCCAGTCTCAGCAGCAATGCGGCGGCAGTGGGAAGCCTAGGCGAACGCGACCTTCATCTGCGTCACGGTGCGGATCGCGCCCGGATTGAGCTGCGGCGGCTCGCCGACAAGCTTCGTGCCCGGCGCAAGCCGCGCAATGGTCGCCAGCGTTTCTTCCAGCTCGACCCGCGCCAGCGCCTCGCCCGCACAGCGGTGCGCGCCGGCCCCGAAGGCGAGAATCCAGCGCTGCTGGTCCGTCCGGTTGATGTCGAACTCGTCCGGCTGCGAATAGACATCCGGATCGCGCAGCGCCGACAGGATCGACACGGCGATGATCGCGCCCGCCGGAATGAGATAGCCCTCGATCTCCATGTCCTGCATCGCCACCCGCGGAATCCCGGAGACCACCGGCTGGTAGCGCAACCCTTCCTCGACGACTTTCTTTTTCAGCCCGTCCGGATCGGCGCAGAACGCCTTCCACTGGTCAGGGTGGCGCAGCAGTTCGTACAGGGTCATGCACAGCGAATTGCGCGTGGTGTCGGATCCGGCGAGGATCAGCCCGACCACCTGTGCGCGGATCTCGCCCTCGGTCAGCTCGCCCGAAGCGGCGGTCGCAGCGACGTAGTCGGACAGGAAATCCTGCTGCGGATTTGCGCGCCGGTCGGCCAGCAGGCCGTCGACATAGGCGTTGAACTCGGTGAGGCTCTTCTCGATCTGAACACGATGCTCCAGGTCGATGATGCCGATCGACTCCGACGTGTCGCCGATCCATTTCATGAAGACGGGCAGATCGGACCGCGGAATGCCCAGGACGTCGGCGATGATACGGGCCGGGATCTGAGCCGCGATCTCGCCGAGGAAATCGATTCCGCCCTTGCCGAGTCTTTCGTTGATCAGCTCGGACGCAGTCGCCACCGTCACCGGCCGCATCGCCTCCATCAGCTTGAACGCAAACGTCCGCGCGATCGGCTGGCGGCGGCGGCGGTGCACGTCACCGTTGGCGAACAGAAGAACCTGCGCCGTGAAATCGAAGATCGGACCATCAAAGATCCCCTGCATCATCTTGGTCTCGGTTTCGAGCTGCCGCGTCTGCTCGCCGACGATCTGCTCGGCGTTGCGCGCCCGCAGCGACAGCGTCATCGCGCCCATGCCCATCGGCACCTTCACCAGCGGCGTCTTCGCCCGCAGGTCGCGGAAGAAGTCGTAGGGGCTGACGCCCTCCATCGCCTCCCAGTCGATCACCGGAATCTCGTCGAAGGATTTGAGGGCGGAAGGAGCTGCGGCGAGGCTCATGGCGTCGGCCTTATGCGGGAGATTGACAGTGTCAACCTACCTGATTTGGCCACCCGCGTACAGCTATCGGGGAAAAGGCATGGTCCGCTCCCGAACCATCGGGACCATGTGACGTGTCGGGAGCGGACAGCGAGCCGCCTTTTGCGGCGCGCCTGCCTGCCAGACCCGTCGTTTGGAAACGTGGGCCCGGAAGCGATCCGGCCCGGGCTTTTGGGGCCCGGGCCGGTCTGGTTCTAGTTAGCCTCTACAAGTCCGCGTCCGCGTGCTGCGTCCCGCATGGCTTTTTGTAGTTTCTCGAAGGCGCGCACCTCGATCTGGCGGATGCGCTCCCGGCTGACATTGTACTGCGCCGACAGGTCTTCGAGCGTGGTCGGCTCGTCCTTCAGGCGCCGCTCGTTGATGATGTGGCGCTCACGTTCGTTGAGCGACTCCATCGCTTCCTCAAGCAGTTCCATGCGCGCGCCGTACTCATCCTTGTTGGCCATCACTTCGGCTTGGCCAGGCGAGTCGTCGGCGATCCAGTCCTGCCATTCGGCTTCGCCATCCATGCCGCCGATCGGGGCGTTCAGGGAAGCGTCGCCGCCGGCGCTCATGCGCCGGTTCATCGAGGTGACCTCGGCTTCGGTCACGCCGAGCTTGGTGGCGATCGTGGTCACGTTCTCCGGACGCAGGTCGCCATCTTCGAGAGCCTGGATCTCACCCTTGAGGCGGCGCAGGTTGAAGAACAATTTCTTCTGCGCGGCCGTCGTGCCGAGCTTCACCAGCGACCACGAGCGCAGGATGTATTCCTGGATCGCGGCGCGGATCCACCACATGGCGTAAGTGGCCAGGCGGAAGCCCTTGTCCGGGTCGAATTTCTTCACGGCCTGCATCAGGCCGACGTTACCCTCGGAGATGACCTCGCCCATCGGCAGGCCATAGCCACGGTAACCCATGGCGATCTTGGCCACGAGGCGAAGGTGGGAGGTTACCATCTGCTCGGCGGCATCAGAGTCCTGATGCTCGGCCCAGCGCTTGGCCAGCATGAACTCCTCGTTCTTCTCGAGAAGCGGGAATTTGCGGATTTCCGAAAGGTAGCGCGACAGCCCTTGTTCAGGGGAGAGCGCGATTGCCATGCTAGCCATGTCCGTCTCCTTCTTTTTTGCCGCGAACCCGCCATTTTACCAAGTATCTGGGGGAGGAAAGGCTCGCGATCTTTATTGTACCCGCACCGTCAAGCCCTGTTGGGCTAACGCCGCGATCTTACGAAGGTTCTCGGCAGGATTGTGGTCCCGCCCCCGTCCGTCATCGGTCCTAGATGGGTGTACCAATATCGCTCTTAAAGGGCGGCTGGGACACGGCTATCTCTCCGCACGGAGTAGTGCGGCTAATACCTGACTCTGCAGGTAGAATTTCGGCAAGCCAGAAACGCCTGTGCCGGCCTATTGGGCCGGTTTCTACCAGCTGGTAGCATCCGTTCGCAGGTTCAAGAGAATCCGGGGATCCACATCATGAATGTTCGTTTCGGCGCCGTACTGATGCTCGCTGCCCTAACGGCCGGACCGGCGGTTGCGCAACAGACGCTCGATCCCGCCGTTGCGATCCGCTTCCTGGACAAGGACGGCGACGGCAAGTGCAACCTCAATGAATACCTGACCTTCCAGGTCACCAAATTCACCCAGTCCGACGTGGATGCGGACGGCGCTCTCCAGTACGGCGAGTTCAAGGACTCCCTGCAGGGCCGGGCCAGGACCAACGCCCAGCGCACGTTCGACGCCTTTAATACCGAAGAAAACCGCAAGGCGCTCACCCAGCGGGAGTTCCTCGGCTACCACGCCTACGTCTTCAAGGAATACGTCGACACCGACCGCGACGGCTTCATGAGCCCCGAGGAATGGTCCAAGCTCATCGGCAGCCTGAATTGACGCTTCGGCCGCGCGAATCCTGGTTCCAAATCACATCCAATATGCCATCCTGTTTCTACCGTGCGTATCTTCGGTAAGGGGGCAGCATGTACGCTGCAGGACGTTTGAGGGCGGGGCGCTGGGCTGGCCTGTTGGCGGCCGCCCTTGTCGTTGCCGGGTGCGCCTCGGATGGGGTGCCGCCGCCGGTCGATCCCGCCTTGATCCAGAAAAGCGAACCCGGAAACGCGGACCGTCCGGCCTTTTTCGTTCAGTGGCGGGCCCGGTTGCCCGGGCTGACCGAAAGACCGTCGATCGACCCCTCGACCAAGCTGCCGAAATACCCCAACGCCGCGCTGCGCGACGAGGCGGAAGGCACGACCTCGCTCGAAACCTGCATCACCACGGAAGGGAAGCTGGTCGACATCCGCATCGCCAATTCCTCGGGCAATCTCTCACTCGACGAAGCGACGATCGAATGGGCGAAGACAGCCAAATACAAGCCGGCCATGTTCAACAACGAGCCGTTCGCCGTCTGCGGATACAAGCTCGACTGGGTCTGGCAGTTCACCGCTCCCGTCCCGTAAACCGGCGGCACGAGGTTCTTGTGCTGCTGTGTCAGGGCTGTAGCCTGCCTGCAGGTGGACGCGCAGGAACGCTCGGCCGGCCGAACGCGGATGGCCGTGAAGATCTTCAATCTATGCCTAACGCCGCGCCGCGAGTTCTGAACGGGAGAAATATGTCGGACTCGCTTTGTTTTCCGCTCTTTTTTCGTGCCGCCGCGCTGATTGCCATTCTGTTTGCATTGCCCATCGTCGCCACCGCTCAATAAACAGCTGTCGATGCCGGCGATCCGTCGGTAACGAAGAAACCTCGCCTCGTTTCAGCGGGCGACGGAAAGCCGCCTGAGTATCCGGTCTCGTCCATCAGGTCGGGAGAAGAGGGTGTCGCGAAGCTGAAACTTTGCATCGATGCGAGTGGGCGCGTGACAAAAACCGAACTGGAGAAATCCACCGGCTTCAAGCGACTTGATGACGCGACGCTGAAGTGGATCAAGGAGGCGAAATTCGCTCCGGGCGAGGTCAATGGAGTTCCAGTGGCGGTGTGCAGATACCCGCTGATGTATGAGTGGAAGCGCGACTCGACGGACCGGGCATCGCTGACGAAGCTGTATCCCCAACTCCAAGACTTGAAGCCTGAACAGCTGCCGCAGCTTCCTGTCGATTTGGCGCCGCCGGTTTATCCCACGGAATCTCTCGCGAAGCGGGAGAAGGGCAAAGTCGAACTTACGGTCTGCCTCGGCAAGGAGGGTAAGGTCGAAACGATCGCGATGTGGAAGTCGAGCGGCTCTCAGCGGCTGGATACCGCGACGGGCAGATGGATTGCCAAAGCGCAGTTCTCACCCGCGATGAAGGATGGCGTCGCTGTTGGCGTTTGCGGTGTTCCGGTAGAATACACTTGGAAGCCTCCAGGCTAGCTGCCGGGCATGGCCTTCAGCGCATCGATTAGCGCCTGCATGTCAGCGGGTGGCGGAGCTTCGAAGCGAAGCGCTTTCTTCGTGATCGGATGTTCGAAGCCCAGGATGAAGGCGTGCAGCGCCTGGCGTTCGAAGGCTTTCGTGGCGGCTGTGGCGCGTTCGAAGGCGGGGCCTTTGCCATCGGCCTTCAGCCAGCGATGCTTGCCGTAGGTCTGGTCGCCCAGTACCGGCGCGCCGATATGCGCCATGTGAACGCGGATCTGGTGGGTGCGGCCGGTCTCCAGCCGGCATTCGACTAGCGCCGCGGCCGGCTGCGTTCCCGTTGCATCGAGCCGTCCGAAAGTCTGCAGCACGCGGTAGTTGGTGATGGCGATCTTTCCGTGCAGCGTGTCATCGCCCACCAGGTTGGGATCGTTCGACCAGGCGTCGGCGCGGAAATGCTTCTCCTTCACCACCGCCATCTTTTTCCGGTCGGTCTGCGACCGGGCGATGTTGGTTTCGATCCGGCCGATCAGCGGACGTGGACTGCCACGCGTGACAGCCAGGTAGGCGCGCTCGATATTGTGGGCGGCGAACATCGCGGTGAGCGCGGTGTGGGTTGCCTCGGTCTTGGCGGCGACCATCACGCCTGAAGTGTCCTTGTCGAGCCGGTGCACGATGCCGGGCCGGGCAACGCCGCCGATGCCGGTCAGGTCAGGTCCGCAGTGGTGGAGCAGGGCATTGACCAGCGTGCCGGTCTCCTGTCCTGCCGCCGGGTGGACGACCATGCCGGGCGGCTTGTTGATGATAATGAGGTGCTTGTCCTCGAACAGCACGTCGAGCGGTATGTCTTCGGCATGCGGTTCGGCGGCGAGCGGCGGCGGCGGGACGACAAGGTAAGTCCCGCCAGCGACCACTTTCGCGCTGGGATCGGTGGCGGGCATGCCATTGAGCGTCACCTTGCCTTCCTCGATCAGGGCGCGCAGGCGCGAGCGCGACATGCCGATACCGGCCTCGGCCAGCCATTTGTCCAGGCGCGCTCCCCCAGCGTCCGCAGGGGCAGTGACCGTCAGGGGTGGAGGGTTCTGCTCGGTCATGCTTTCGTCGCGAGGGGGTGCGAGGTAGGAAAACGGGTTCGGGATTCGGGGACTACAGCGGCAAGAGGGATAAATCCATGACCAAGCTGACCCGGCGCGGCGCACTTGGCTTTGGCGCGGCAGGTCTCGCCGCCGCCTGCGCGACCACGGAATCGACCAGCTATGCCGGCAAAGTTGCCTTCGGCCATGGCGTGGCCTCGGGCGATCCCACCTCCTCGCGGGTCATCATCTGGACACGGCTGACGCCAGATACGCCCGGGCCGGTCCCGGTCCGCTGGGCTGTGGCGCGCGATCCGGAGTTCAAGACGATCATCCGGCGCGGCGCCGTCAGCACGGGCCCCGAGCGCGACTACACGGTCAAGGTCGATGTCGATGGGCTGTCGGCGGGGCAGGTCTATTATTACTGGTTCACGGTCGGCCGGACGACATCGCCATCTGGCATCACGCGCACGCTGCCGGCCAATGGCACGGCTGATTACAAGATGGCCGTGGTCTCCTGCGCCAACTGGCCGTTCGGCTATTTCAACGCCTATCGCGAGATCGCCAAACGCAAGGATGTCGACGCGGTCATCTGCCTTGGCGACTACATCTACGAGTACGGGCAGGAGGGCTATGGCGGCGCGATCGGCAAACAGCTCGGCCGCAACCACGAGCCGGCGCATGAATGCGTGAAGCTGGCGGACTATCGCACGCGCTATGCGCAGTACCGCTCCGACACGATGCTGCAGGCGGCGCACGCAGCCGCGCCCTGGTTCTGCACCTGGGACGACCATGAGAGCGCCAACAACTCCTACTCAGAAGGGGCGGAGAACCACCAGACGGAAACGGAAGGCAGCTGGGCGGACCGCAAGGCCGCCGCGGTCCAGGCCTACATGGAATGGATGCCCGTGCGCGATCCGGTCGCCGGCAGCCCGCGCGAGGCGATCTACCGGAAGTTCGACATAGGCGATCTCGCGACGCTGTTCCTGCTGGAGAGCCGCCTGATCGCGCGCGGCATGGACCTCACCATCGATGAGGTCGGCCTCGCCGCCGACAACCAGAAGCAGGCCGTCGCCAATGCATTGATGGCTAAGGTCAACGATCCCAACCGCACGCTGCTCGGCCCGCAACAGGAAGCCTGGCTGGCGGAAGGCCTGAAGGCCTCGGTCCAGTCCGGCAAGAAATGGCAGGTGCTGGGCAACCAGGTCACCATGGCCAAGGTGAAGATGCCGGATCTGCAGAAAGGCCTGCCGGCCGAGAAATACGGACAGGTGTCCGCCGGCAGCCGGCGTTTCTGGGAGTCGGCCAAATACGGCCTGCCGTGGAATCTCGATAGCTGGAGCGGTTTCCCCGCCGCACGCGAACGGCTCTACGTCAGCGCGAAAGCCGCCAAAGCCAAGCTGGTCACGCTGACCGGCGACACGCACACAGCCTGGGCCAACGAGCTGCACGATGCGGCCGGCCAGAAACGGGGGGTCGAATTCGGCTGCACGTCGATCACGTCCAACGGCGCGGGCGACAACATGCCGTTCGAGGAGATCAACTGGCTGATGCCAGAAGCTAACGAAGAGGTCGTATTTTATAACGCATTTTCCAAGGGCTATACGCTGCTCTCCTTGAAGGCCGATCAGGTCGAGGCCGAATTCATCAAGGTATCGACCGTGCGTTCGCCTGATTACTTCGCGTCCACCGACGCAAAATTCATCGCCCGGCCCGACGAGGTGGGCGGAATGGGCGGTCTTCAGCGGCCGATGGGCAGCGGCGCCATCACTTCGGGCTAACGACGAATTTCACCACGCCGACTATGGGAAAACCCGGGAAACGTTGGGTTTACGCTAGTGCGGAAAGGCGTCATTAACGCCGCTGCCGCTAGCTTGAGGCATTACTTTCTTTGTTGCCTCCCGGGGGGCGTGCCCTTGCCCATAACTTCCGAGACCGACGCCGCGGCGTTGCTCGAGCCGCTTGATGCGCTCGGGATCGCGGCGGCATACGTCGACGAGGATGGGCGGATAAGCTCGGTCAATCCGTATTTCTTCGATCTGACCGGCGTCGAGTCCGGCGCTGTCATCGATCGTGGACTGAAAGACTTCCTCGAAGCGGCCTCGATCGAGCACAACTCCTACGGCGACGGTTCGGTCTACCGGTTCAACCATCCGCGCGGCGACCGCTGGCTGCGTCCGAAGGGCCCGCGGGGGCAGGATGGCGGCATCGTCACTCTCATCGATGTCACCGCCGAATGGGGCATGCTCGGCAAGCTGGTGTCGGCGATCGACGTACGCGACCGGCTGATGCGCGACGCCGATGTCGGGATGTTCCGATACGATCCGGACACGCGCATGTTCCAATTCTCCGAGGCGCTGATGAAGCGCAGCGATGGCGCGCCGCACGGCCCGATCCGGCTCGACGAGATTGTGCACACGCTGCACCCCGACGATATCGACAAGGACGCGGGGATCCGCGAGCGCATCACCACGCAAGGCGGCGCCGCGACATGCTCGCTCCGCCGGCGCAAGCCGGACGGCGGCTGGCGCCACACGCTGGTGCATTTCGTCTCGGGCCGCAGGCTGACCTCGGGCCGATATGAGGTCTTCGGCATAAGCCAGAATATCACCGAGCTGGTGGATGCGCGCGATCAGGCGGCCGTGATGCAGGACCGCCTTGAGATTGCGATGAGCGCCGCCAGCGCCGGCGTCTACGAGATCGACCTGCGCTCGTCCGAACGCTGGACTTCGCCGCAATACCAGGCGCTCGCCGGCGCCGATGCGCTGACGCGGCACGCCATGCGACCGTTCGGCATGTACCACGACGATGACATCGCGGCGGTGCGCGAAAGCTGGGAACGCTGCCTGCGTTCGCAGGAAGTCGAGTCGATCGATGCGCGGCTCCATCGCCCGAATGGCGGCGAGCAATGGGTGCGCATCTTCATGCGCGTCCAGCGCAATGAGCACGGCGTTCCGACGCGCGCGGTCGGCCTGATGCTCGACATCCAGCAGCAGAAACAGCAGGAACTGGCGCTGATCGAGGCCAAGCAGCAGGCCGAAGCGGCGACGATCGCGAAATCCAGCTTCCTTGCCTCAATGAGCCACGAGATCCGCACCCCGCTAAACGGCGTCCTCGGCATGGCGCAGTCGCTGGCAGCCGACGACCTCAGCGGGCCACAGCAGGAAAAGGTCAACGTCATCCTCGACTCCGGGAAGACGCTGACGGCGCTGCTCAACGACGTGCTGGACCTGTCCAAGATCGAAGCGGGCAAGATCGAGATTGCGACCGTCGATGGCGAACTGGCCGTCACGTTCGACCGCCTGCGCCAGCTCTTCCTGCAGCGCGCGGTGGAGCGGGGGCTCAATATCGACCTGCAGATCGCCCCGGGCATGCCGGAAAAACTGCACTACGATCCGGTGCGCGTGCGCCAGTGCGTGGGCAACCTGCTTTCCAATGCCATCAAGTTCACCGAGCGCGGCGTCGTGAAGGTGGCTGTTTCGGCCGAGGAGGTCGAAAACCGCGGCTGGAAGATCAACGTTGCAGTGTCCGACACGGGCATTGGCATGAACCAGGCGACGCTCGCCAAGCTGTTCACGACCTTCACGCAGGCCGACGCCACCATCACCCGCCGCTTCGGCGGATCAGGCCTCGGCCTTGCGATCACACGTCAGCTCGCCCGCCTGATGGGCGGCGACGTCACGGTGGCCAGTGAGTCCGGCCGAGGTTCGACCTTCACGCTCACCTTCATGGCCGAGGCGGTGGACGAGGCGGCGGCGCCCGTGATCCACCAGCCGCATCTGCCAACCGTCACCGAAGACCAGCTTCGCGGCATGCGCGGCATCAAGATCCTCCTGGTCGACGACAACGCCGTGAACCGGCAGGTGGTGAAGCTGTTCGTCGCTCAGCTTTCGCCGGCGTTTGTTGAGGCGACCAACGGGCAGGAGGCGCTCGACCGCCTTCATGACGAGGCGTTCGACCTGGTGCTCCTGGACGTCCACATGCCGGTGATGGACGGCAAGGAAGCCATCAAGCGCATTCGCGCCAGCGGCGAGAAATGGCGTGACCTTCCGGTGATAGCGCTCACCGCCGATGCGATGAGCGGCGACCGCGAACGCTACCTTGCGCTCGGCATGTCGGACTATGTGTCCAAGCCGCTGGACCAGCGCGAACTGACGGCGAAACTGGCTGCCGCGATGCAGGGCCGCCCGCTTCTCAATGGCGGCGCAGTCGTCGCCGCGCCGCTGAAGCAGGTGTCTTGAGCTTCAACGTATCATCCAACCGTTTCGCGCCGCTGCCCGGGATATTAGACTAGGGTTTCAGGACCACGCGGCCGACGATCGAGCCTTCGCGGAGCTGCTCAAGCGTCTTGTTGGCGTCGGCCAGCGGACGGGCCTCGATCGGTATCGCCTTGATCTTGCCGGCTCGCACCAGCTCCATCATCTCCCGGGTTTCGCCGAGCGGTCCGGTGTAGGACCCGACGATCGAGAATGGGCGGCCCGGGAAAGTGGGGATTGGCGCTGCGAACTTGCCGCCGAACAGGCCGACCACGATGATCTCGCCGCCGCGCCGGATGGCGCCGTTGGCGTAGTTGAGGGAGGGCGTCGAACCGACAAAGTCGACCGCGGCGGCAGCGCCGCCGCCCGTGTCGGCCTTGAGCGCCTTGAGCGAGTCCGCTTCCTTGGAATTGTAGACGGCGTGGGCGCCGGCGGCCTTGGCGGCCTCGAGTTTCTTGGGATCGATGTCGGCGCCGAGGATCTTCTTGTCGGGGAACATGGCGCGGGCGAACTGCAGGCCCATCATGCCGACGCCGCCGAGGCCGACGATCAGGATGGACTCGCCCTCGAACACGTTGCGGACCTTCTTGAGCGCCGAGAACGCCGTGATGCCCGAGCACATGTAGGTGGCGGCAAGGCCTTCCGGCACGCCGGTGGCGTCGAGCAGGTATTTGGGGTGCGGGACGAGGACGTATTCGGCATAGCCGCCGGCGACCTGGATGCCGAGCTGGCGCGGTTTGGAGCAGATATGTTCCTGGTCGCGCTTGCAGGTGGCGCACTCTCCGCAACCGATCCACGGGAAGACCACGAAACGATGGCCGACCTTGCGGCCTTCAAGCAGAGCTTGAGCTTCCGGGCCCACCGCGCTGAGCGTGCCTTCGATCTCGTGGCCCAGCGTGTGGGGAAGGGTGCGTCCGCGCGTCCAGTCAATCTTGTCGCCATCGCCGAGGTCGACATGGCCGTCCTGCAGGTGGACGTCCGAGTGGCAGACGCCCGAATGGGTGATCTTCACCACGACTTCCGTGCCCTTGGGGGTCGGGATGTCGGAGGTCACTTCCTCGAGCGGCTTGCCGTAGGCGACGATGGCTTGGCTCTTCATGGGTACGCGCGTCCTCCGGAAAATGCCCTGCTGCGTTAGCATGGGTTCCCGGAGGAATAGAAGAGCGTACTCAGCGGAAGGTTAGCCGCCGTGGGATCTGGCGCCAGCGTGCTCGACGACCACGGCCGGTTCGGACATCGGCTCTTTTGCCGTTTCCTTGCTGGCGATCGGGCGCGGCGGCGGGCCGGCGCAGCGGAGCAGAAGCCTGGCGCGATCCTCCGGCGTCGTCGCGTCGGCGATCGCTGCTTCGTCAGGGCTGGCGGTATCTGAAGCGATTTCCGGAGCGGGCGGCTTGGCCGCCGTTTGCGCGAAAGCCGGGGCGGACACGCCCAGCGTCAGTAGGATCGAAATTGCGAGGGTCTTCATCGGGTAGCCTCCACGTCAGCCGATAGACGCGAGGCTCCGCCTGGGCTGGGGCAAATTCGGGTGCGAATTGCGGTGTTGCTGCGGCAGCAGGCTATTTCGCCGGAACGGCTTTCATCAGGCGGGTCCAGAGCTGCTGGTTGAAATCGCGGTCGGCGGCCTGGCCGGTGCGGACGACGATCAGTTTGCGGCTGGGAACGACGAACAGCTTGCGGTCCTGCGCGCCCATTGCAGCGACCATGTCGGCGGGCCCGGCGGGAATGAACGCGCCTTCGCTACGCATCGCATTGGCGCCTGCCGCGAAGGAGTAGCTCCCGCCATTGAGCCACCAGAGATGGCCATAGGACGGATTGGTCGCCGTGCGCTGGAATAGGGCGTCGAGCTGCTTTTTCGAGATGACGCGCTTGCCGTCGGCCGCCTTGCCGCCGTCAAGCACGATCTGGCCCATCTTCGCGATGTCGCGCGGCGTGGTGACGAGGCCGGTCGGGTTGCCGACATCGGCGAAGGCGCCGGGGCGCTTGCGCCAGGACGTGTCGGACATGCCGGCGGGTTCGGTGAGCCAGAGCCGTGTGAGATCGTCGAGCGACTGTTTCGATGCGCCCTCCAGCACCTTCTTGGTGATGGCGTAGGCGGGCGTGTTGTAGAAGAACTTCGTTCCCGGCTCGAAGTCGTAGCTGAGGTTTTCTTTCAGGCCGGAATTCATCTCGAGCAGATTGCGGACGGTGATCTTGGCTTCCTGCTCGGGTGAAGCCTTCGACCAGCCTGCGCCGGCATAGGCCGAGACCGGCTTCGAGATATCGAGCAGGCCCTTGTCGACGGCCACGCCGACGAGGATGGCGATGAAGCTCTTCTGCTGCGAAGCGACGTCTTCAAGCAGCGCGCCAACCGCTGTGGTTCCGTGCACGAAGTTGGTGCGGAAGGTCTCGGCGTCGGCGCCGAGCGGCCAGTTGTGTTCAGCGATGATCCGCCGGTCCTGGATGATCAGGAAGCCAGTGGTCTTCTGCGACTGGGCGTAGCTGGCCACGTCCGCCAGCGCGGCGGTGTTCCAGCCCTGCGCCGCAGGATCGACCTTCACCAGCGGCGCGGCCGGCTGTGTGCTGGCCGGCGGCGAAGCGCAGGCGCCCAGCGCGAGGGCGACGACGAGGGCGGCGAGGGACTTGGTCATGGGATTTCTCCGGCGCGTTGCGCGCAAGCTACCGGAGAGTATCAGGAAGCGGAAGCTGCCTCAGTCTTTTGCCAAGCCCGAGGGCGTGGCGATCCGGTAGAAACAGGCACGCCGACCTGTGTGGCAGGCCGCGCCGGTCTGGCGGACCTTCAACAGCACCGCGTCCTGGTCGCAATCGACCCGCACTTCGACGACGTGCTGCTCGTGGCCGGACATGTCGCCCTTGCGCCAGAGTTCCTCGCGCGATCGCGACCAGTAGACTGCGCGGCCGGTGGCGAGCGTCTGTTCCAGCGCGTCGGCGTTCATCCAGGCGAGCATGAGCACTTCGCCGGTGTCCGCATCCTGCGCGATGGCGGCGACGAGGCCGTCGGCGTCGAACTTCGGGCGAAGCTCGACCGTCTCGTCCTGGGCGGAACCGGAAAGCGGGGGCGGGTAGGTCATGCCCGCCGATTAGCGCGAAACCGCCGCTCCGTCATCAGGCGGCAAGGTGTCGACTCTTGCAGGTTGTCTCCGGGCGCGGCACGAATGCAGGATGAAGCATTGTTTAGCCGCCATGTTCGCGTTGGCTGCCGCGTGTTCGCCCAAGACGGCGGAGGCGCCCGCCGGCCCGCGAGAAGGCGCTAATGTGGCGGCGAGCGGCGAGGCCTGCATCCCGCCGGGATATGACCGCGCCAAACTCGATATGCTGAAGGCAGCGGATTTCCACATTATCGACGACGCGGAGCGGCAGGCTTTCGCGATCGGGATTGCCCGGTGCCTTTCCGATCCGGATCCGGCGCTGCGCGACGGCATCGCCTATGAGGCTCTGGCGCGGATGATGCGCGCCAACCAGCTGACGCCGGCAACGATGAAGGCCCTGCTCGCCGACCTCCAGATTCGGCTGGAGCAGCCGGAAGACAAGCCGGAGCTGGGCTTCCAGCAACCATTCGCAGCGCTGGTGTTATCGGAGATCGCGCGTGCCGACCGGATCGAGCCTTTCCTGACTGACGGCGAACTGCTCGCGCTGGCGGTGAAGGCGCAGTTCTACATGACCAACATCCGCGACTATCGCGGCTTCGATGAGAAAGAAGGCTGGCGCCACGGCGTGGCGCATGGCTCGGACCTGCTGATGCAGCTCGCACTCAATCCGCGCATCGACAAGGAGGCCTTAGGTCTCATTGTCTCGGGCGTCGGCACGCAGGTGGCGCCGAACGGCCACGTCTACATCCACGGCGAGAGCGAACGGCTGGCGCAGCCCGTCCTGTTCGCGGCGGCGCGCGGCGTGAAGAACGAGCAGCAATGGACGGACTGGTTCAAGCAACTTGCGACGCCACCGATCGCTATCGTTGAAAAGCTTAATGCCTCGAACGATGGACTCGCCTGGCGGCACAACACCAACGCCTTCCTGCAGGCGCTCTACGTCAACGCCAGACTGAGCGAGGACAAGGCGGACGATGTGATGTTGCCGGGGCTCGAGTCGGCGCTGAAATCGATGCCGTAGCCACTGAGGCGCGCATTGCGATCCGACCGGTCGGGAATTCTACCGTCCCGCCAGCCTCAGGAAGCGTTCGCGTAGTTCCTTGTCGGTCTTGAAGACGCCGGTGAACTGCGTGGTGATGGTCGACACGTTGGGGTGATGTACTCCGCGTGTCGTCATGCACTCGTGCTTGGCGTCGATCAGGACAGCGACGCCGTGGGGTTTCAGGGAGTCTTGGATGGCGTGCAGGATCTGCGACGTCATCGTCTCCTGGGTCTGCAGGCGCTTGGCGTAGATCTCGACGACGCGTGCGAGCTTGGAGATGCCGACGACTTTCTCGGTCGGCATATAGGCGACGCAGGCGGTGCCGAGGAACGGCGCCATATGGTGCTCGCAGTGCGATTCCACATCGATGTCGCGCAGCATGACGATGTCGTCATAGCCCTTCACGTCTTCGAACGTGCGCGAGAGGAAATCCTCCGGGTCGGCATTGTATCCTTTGAACCATTCGTCATAGGCCTCGACCACCCGGCCGGGCGTGTCGATCAGGCCTTCGCGCTTGGGGTCATCCCCCGCCCAGGCGATGAGGGTGCGCACAGCATCCTCGGCTTCGTCCCTGGAGGGGCGCTTGAAGGGCTCGGTCTCGGCCTTGGCCTTGCCTTTGATCACGGCATCCATGGCCGATCCTTTCGTTACTGGGGCCGGAAATCTCTTGGATTTCAGAACCCGGGCTTCACGACACCCTAGTTCCCAGGCCCGATTGCCACTTTTTGTAGTGGAATGGGCATGGTTCGCGTGAGACATAGGCGCCTCGCAGAAGAACGCCAACCTCGCTGCCTCGCAAAAACGTTTATCCAATATTCCTAACGGAACAAGAACCCCGTCAGGACAGGACCCAATCTCTTCCCATGGACATCCGCCTCTACAATACGCTGACACGCGAAAAGCAGGTCTTTTCGCCCATGAATCCGCAGCGGGTGACGATGTATGTCTGCGGACCCACCGTCTATTCCTACGCCCATATCGGCAATGCGCGGCCCCCTGTCGCATTCGACGTTTTATTCCGGCTGCTGCGCCTGGCCTATGGTGAAGACCACGTAGTCTACGCCGCCAACATCACCGATGTGGACGACAAGATCATCGCCGCCGCTGCGGAAACCGGCCGGCCGATCGCGGAGATAACCGCGCTCTACGAGCGGATTTACCGTGAGGACATGGCCGCGCTGGGCGTCATCGAGCCCACCTATCGCCCGCACGCGACCGAGCACATCGAGGACATGGTCGAGATCATCGGGACGCTGGTCGCCAAGGGCCACGCCTATCAGGGGCAGAATGGCGTGCTGTTCCACGTCCCTTCGATGAATGACTACGGGAAACTGTCGGGCCGCAATCGCGACGATATGGTTGCTGGCGCCCGCGTCGAGGTCGATGGCGGCAAGCGCGATCCGGCGGACTTTGCTCTCTGGAAGGCCGCTAAGGCAGGCGAGCCAGCTGAAGCGCGCTGGCCGAGCCCGTGGGGCGAGGGCCGACCCGGCTGGCACGTCGAATGCTCCGCCATGGCGAAGTCCGTGCTGGGCGAGACCATCGACATCCACGCCGGCGGGCTCGACCTGATCTTCCCGCACCACGAGAACGAGATTGCCCAGAGCGAATGCGCCCACGGCAAGCCGATGGCGCACTACTGGCTACACAACGGCTTTCTCGACATCGACAGCGAGAAGATGTCGAAGTCGACCGGCAACGTTAAACTCGTTCACGACCTGCTGAAGACCTATGACGGCGAGACGATGCGCATGGCGCTTCTTTCGGCGCACTATCGGGGGCCACTCGACTGGACAGAGGCGCTGCTCGCACAGGCCAAGGCGACGCTCGACCGGCTCTACAATGCGCTGCGCCGGATGAAGGACGCGGAGGCGGCCGACATCGAAGCGCCGGACGGTGTGGTCGAAGCATTGTGCGACGACCTCAACACGCCACAGGCGCTGGCCGAACTGTCGGCGCTCGCGACAGAAGCGAACAAGTCGAGCGAGCTGGCATGGCCGCGCCTGAAGGGTCAGATACTGGCGGCCGGCAGGCTGCTCGGCCTGCTCCAGCGCGATCCCGATGACTGGGCGCGGGGCGATGCCTCCGACGCAGGACGAATCGATGCGCTGGTTGCCGCACGCGTCGCGGCCCGCAAGGCGAAGGATTTCGCCGAAGCCGATCGCATCCGCAAGGAGCTGGCCGCTGAAGGCATCGAGATAATGGACGGCCCGGATGGCAGCACTTGGCGAAGGATATGAGGGCGACGATTCCCCCACAGCTCGCGGGCTTTGACGCCGTCAGGGCTGAGTCTATGCTTGGCGCATGGTCGTGAAAGGTACTCCCATGAGACTGGCAATGGCTGCATTGGCCGTGCTCGCACTCGCTTCTGCTTGCGCTACCGACAAGGTTGCCGGCGGCCCGCGTCCACCGCAGGGCCCAGGCCCGGCCGGCACGGAGTTCGGCTTCTGGAACCGAGATGCCGAAGGTTCGGTGGACGCCGGGTTCCGCAGCTACATCATGCGCACCTACAATGCCGGCGACGAGACGAAAGCGCGCGCGATGCTTGAGAAGGATGGTTTTCGCTGTCTCGACGGGAACCGTCCGGATGGCCGGCCCGTTCCGCAACTCGAGTGCGAGCGGCTCTTCCAGCTGAACGATGACGTGCATGCGTGGACAGTCGAATTCTGGCCAACGGAGAAAGAGCCCCGCTCGCACTACACGCGCACACACATCCGGGACCCGCTGAAGAACTATGACGTCAAGAAAAACTAGCCAGCCCGCGCAGAACCTCACCGGTCTGCTCGACTGCCTGGTTACGGAAACCTCGGGGGAAACGGTCACGCTTGGCCAGCTCATGGGGATTGTGGAGCGCCGCTCGTTCGGCGCCGTGATCCTGCTGCTTGGGCTCATCGCGGTCTCGCCGCTCACCATCGTGCCGGGCGCCACCTGGGCGGTGGCGGCCGCGACGCTGTTGTTCTCGGTGCAGCTTCTGTTTGGCCTCAAGCATCCGATGATGTCCCGCAAGCTCTTCGATCTGAAGATGCCGCGGCCAGCGCTGGAAACCTTCGTCAAGACGACGCGCAATCTGGCGCACGTCGCGGACAAGCTGACGGCGCCGCGGCTGGGTTTTCTCACGCGGCCGCCTTTCGTCATCGGTGTTGCCCTCGTGTGTACGATCGCGGCTCTGGTGACGTTCCCGCTTGGGTTGATTCCGCTTGGACCGGTGCTGCCTGGGATCTCTATTCTCCTGATGGGCATCGGACTGACAGCGCGCGACGGCGTCTTTCTGCTTCTGTCGACCTTGGCGATGGCCGGCGCCGTGCTTCTCGTCGTCCGGTGGCTGACATGAGTTTCATGCTCGCACCGTATGAGACACCAGGCGGCGGCCTTGCCCGCGCCATCCGCGAGCAGGCGGAGAAGCTGAAAGCCGAATGCGATGAAGCAAAGCTGGGTCCTGACTTCGACGCCAACGCCTTCGCGCACAAGGCGCGCGTGCGCGCCAAGAAGATCCGGGCCGCGCTGCGCCTCGCCAAGCCGCTGATCGGCGCCAAATCCTATCGCGCAGGCAATCGCTGGTGGCGCGACGCCGCGCGCGAGCTTTCCGGCCTGCGTGACGCCACCGCGCGGCTTGAGGCGCTGGAGGCGCTACGTCCATTCCTGACGGCGCGTATTGGTTCGGCGATGATGCGGCGGCTGACCGAACGCTTCGAGGCGCAACGCTCCAGGACAGGCGTCAGGGCTCCTGTTTCAGCGTTCAAGTCGCATGTCTGGTCGGCGGGCGATGAACTGGCGCCTGACCTTCCATCCGGCAGTCGCGAAGATATGGTCGCCGCCATGGGGGAGACATATCGGGAAGCCCGCCGCGCCATGAAGGCGGCGATGAAGAAGAACGATCCGCTGCTGCTGCACGAATGGCGCAAGCAGACCAAGTATCACGCGCTGCAGGCCCGGCTGCTGCGCACCATGTTTCCCGAATTGCTGATGGACCGGCTGGTCGCAGCACGTCGGCTTTCGGATGTGCTCGGCGAGGTGCACGACATCGAGGTGGTTCTCGAAGGCGCCAGGGACTGGGAAGAAGCGCCGGAGGGTTTCTTGGATGTTCTGGAGGAACGCCGTCTGGCGCTGATCGGCGAAGCGCACGCCGCCGGCGAAAAGCTGTTCCGCGAGAAACCGAAGGCATGGGTCGAGCTTCTGGCAGCCAAGGGAGCCAAGGAAACCGCCGAAGTTCAGGTTGAACAGACTTGATCGCGGCGCCTGGAAAGCCGACTTAAGGCTGATGTTCGGCGAGCTTTATCACAACCGGGTCCTGGAACTGGCGGCGGACATTCCGCATGCCGAGCGTCTGGTCGATCCCCAAGGCTCATCGCTGAAGGTTTCGCGCGTGTGCGGTTCGACCGTGGCGGTCGACGTGAATGTCGATGCCGAAGGCCGCATCGCCGAGATCGGCGTCGACCCCAAGGCCTGTGCGCTCGGTCAGGCGGCGACGTCCATCCTTGCGCGGCATGCAATTGGCCGGTCGCTGGCCGAGATGGAAGCAGCGCGGGATGCACTGCGCGCCATGCTCAAGGATGGCGCCGAGCCGCCGCAGGGCGATTTCTGGGAGCTGCGCCATCTGCAGCCCGTGCGCGACTATCCGCCCCGCCACGCCTCCACCATGCTGGCCTTCGAGGCCGTGGTCGAAGCGATGAAGGAAGCGCTGGCTCGCCGATAGGCGCCGGGCGACGGCGGCCGGCCGCAGCTGCGCCGAACGACAATCCGCAGATACTTGACTAAGTCAACTATATGATCGACGCTGCCCGCATGACAGCTGCGCCTGCCGCCCGCATTGCCGCCGTCCGCCGGTTCAACCGTTTCTACACGCGCGAAGTCGGTCTGCTGCGGAAGACTTTTCTCGACACGCCCTGGTCGCTGGGCGAGATGCGCGTGCTCTATGAAATCGGGCACGGCGATGCGCCTATCGCGACCGACATCGGCAAGGCGCTCGATCTGGACGCCGCGTATCTCAGCCGCCTGCTGCGAACCTTCGAGAAGGACGGGCTGATCACCCGCACGCGCTCGAAGAGCGATGCGCGGCAGAGCCACCTCAGGCTGACCGCGAAGGGCAAGGCCGCTTTTGGCGCGGCGGACAAGAGGCAAGCCGGGAACACAAGTGAAATGCTGGGCCGGTTGAAGCCGGAAGATCAGGTGCGTCTGGTGGAGGCCATGGGCGCCATCGCAACGCTGTTGGGCGAGCCGGACGCTGAAACTCCCAATCGCAGCTACGTGCTGCGCGACCCGAAGCCGGGCGACTATGGCTGGATCGTCACGCGCAATGCCGAGATCTATTCCGAGGAGTATGGCTGGGCCGGCCCGTTCGAAGGCGTCTGCGCGCAGATCGTCGCCGACTTCGTCAACAATTTCGATCCGAAGCTGGAGCGATGCTGGATCGCCGACATGGATGGCGAGCGCGTTGGCTGCGTCATGCTGGTGAAGGACGATCCGAAGGCAAAGAAAGCCGACGTTGCCCGCATCCGCCTTCTGCTCCTCGACCCAAAGGCGAGAGGAATGGGCCTGGGCGCAAGGCTGGTCGACGAGTGCATCCGGTTCTCGAAGGCGAAGGGCTACAAACGCCTGACGCTATGGACACACAAGGAGCTGACCGCCGCCCGCGCGGTCTATGCAAAGGCCGGCTTCACCAAGACCAGCGAGGAAACCCATGATGACTGGGGCAAACAAGCGACCAGCGAATTCTGGGACCTGAAGCTGTGAGCGGCCATCCGCTGGACAAGCCGATCTGGACTGCGCTGCAGACGCGCCAGGCGCATTTCGATCCTAAGGGAAAGCTAGCGCGCCGCTTTCCGTTGGATGTGAGCCCGCTCGCAGCCGCGCAGAATCGTACGCCTGCCGCCATAGCGGCGCTTACCGATCTTATTCCTTCGGGCGATGATATCTCCCTTCTCGAATTGGCGCCTCCAGGGCCACCTGCCGGTGTTATTGCGACCACCGCGCCCGTGTTCCAGATGACGGCGACCAGCCTCTCGAGAGGCCGCCAGGACTCGAAACTCGAACCGCTCGGCGACACGGACGCAGCCGAAATGCTTGCGCTTGCCCTGCTCACGCGTCCCGGGCCATTCCGTACGCGCACTCACATGCTCGGCCGCTTTCTTGGCATCCGCGACGGCTCGCGCCTTGTCGCCATGGCGGGCGAGCGCCTTCAGACCGATGGCTTCATCGAGATCAGCGCCGTCTGCACGCATCCCGACTATCGCGGTCGCGGCTATGGCGCTGCCCTGATGCGAGCGGTGGGCGAGCGCATCCTTGCCGAAGGCGCAACGCCTTTCCTCCATACCTACGCGTCCAACACAGGCGCGATCGGGCTATACAGGGTGCTCGGCTTCGACGTGCGCCGCGAAGTCGTACACGCGGTGTGGAAGCGGGATGCTTCAGTCATTTGACAGCTTCGGCCTGTTTCAGCAGGTTGGCGGTCAATCCGGGGGTAAAGATGAAAATCGTTCTTCAACTGGCGATCACGGGCGCTCTCGTGCAATGCGGTGCTGCTGCGGCGCAGACGCCTGCCACGGCACAGGAGCCCGCTTCCGTTTTTTCCGGCCTAGTCGGTTCCTGCTGGCGCTCGCAGATGGACGCCACCACCACCGACACGCACTGTTTCTCGGCGGCAGTCGGCAGCAAGATGGTCACCGACACGCACAAGCTGCGCAACCCGGCGGGTGAAGTCATCTACGAGGGCGTCAGCATCTACCTGCTGGACAAGGCGAGCGGGACGCTGGTGTACGAGTATTTCTATTCGAACGGCGGGAAGCTTGTCGGCTATGGCTGGCGGGCCGGGAATGAGATCCGGTTCGCGGCCAAACCGGGAGCGGCGAAGCCCGACCTTGTCTGGAAACTCTCGGCGGACGCCTATGAAGTTGTCCCAGCCTCTGAGGAACTCGGCCACAAGGGCCGTTTTATCCGGCTGGCTGCAGGCGACTAGCCCGCATTTGATTGTTAAGGGCGGCGAGGTTATATGCCCGCCCATGGCTCAGGCCCAGGCATACAAGCCCGTAATGGGCGCCCTCCTGAAGGGTTACAAGGCGACGCTCTCGCCCGCCTTCCAGGCGTGCGGCGTCCATTGCCGGCACTTGCCTACGTGCTCGGAGTACTGCGCCGAGTGTGTTTCCAAATATGGCGTATGGGCAGGTTCGTGGATGGCCCTGGCGCGGCTTAGCCGCTGCCGGCCCGGAGGATCGCACGGGTGGGACCCGGCGCCGACCCTAACTAGCACCGGCGCGCGCTGGTTCACGCCTTGGCGCTATGGCGTCTGGAGCGTGGACGGGTCCAACAGCGCCCGCCCGTAACGGTTTCGGACCTTCTGAAAATCAAACTTGGACGGAAGCGGGTTCAAGCGCCCGCCAAATCGCTTTACCCGTCCGCCGGAACACGGAAGATACGACCATGATCAATGTCTCATTCCCCGATGGCTCCAAGCGGGAATATCCCGACGGATCCACGCCGCTCTCGATCGCCGAGAGCATTTCCAAGTCGCTGGCCAAGCGATCCATCGTTGCCAAGGTCAATGGCGAGCTGCGCGACATGAAACGCCCCATCGAGGGCGATGCTTCGCTTGCGCTGTTGTCAGAGAAAGACCCGGAGGCGCTCGTCGTCATCCGGCACGACGCAGCGCACGTGATGGCGCAGGCGGTGCAGGAACTGTTCCCCGGCACGCAGGTGACGATCGGACCTTCGGTCGAGGACGGATTCTACTACGACTTCGCGCGCAAGGAGCCGTTTTCCACGGACGACTTCGCGAAGATCGAAGCCAAGATGAAGGAGATCGTCGAGAAGGACTATCCCATCGAGCGGGAAGTCTGGACGCGCGAGGACGCAATCGCGCACTTCAAGAAGATCGGCGAGACGTACAAGGCCGAGATCATCGACGATATCATCCCCGTTGGCGAGGAAGTGACGGTCTATCGCCAGGGTCCGTGGGCGGATCTCTGCCGCGGCCCGCACCTGCCTTCGACGGGCAAGCTTCCAAAAGCGTTCAAGCTGATGAAGCTGGCGGGCGCCTACTGGCGGGGCGATCATCGCAACGAAATGCTGCAGCGTCTCTATGGCACGGCGTGGGCCAACGAGGCCGACCTTGCCGCTTACCTCAAGCGCATCGAGGAAGCCGAGAAGCGCGACCACCGGAAGGTGGGCCGCGAGCTCGACCTCTTCCACATGCAGGAAGAGGGCAAGGGCATGGTGTTCTGGCACCCCAGGGGCCTGACGCTATGGCGCACGGTCGAAAGCTATGTGCGCCGCCGCCTTGAGAAAGCGGACTACATAGAGGTGCGTACTCCGCAGGTGCTCGATCGCAAGTTCTGGGAACAGTCGGGTCACTGGGAAAAGTATCGCGACAACATGTTCGTTGCGGAGACGGCGGAGGACGAAGTCCTCTCGTTGAAGCCGATGAACTGCCCGGGCCACGTCCAGATCTTCAAGCAGGGGCAGAAGTCCTATCGCGACCTGCCCATGCGCATGGCGGAATTCGGCGCATGCCACCGCTACGAGCCCTCGGGCGCGCTGCACGGCCTCATGCGCGTGCGGGCGTTCACGCAGGACGATGCGCACATCTTCTGCCGAGAGGACCAGATCGAGACGGAAACGGCGAGCTTCATCGCGTTGGCGAAGAGTATCCATTCCGACTTCGGCCTGGATACGGATCACATCAATCTCGCGACGCGACCGGAAGTCCGCGCCGGGAGCGATGAGTTCTGGGACAAGGCCGAGGCGCAGATGCTGTCGGCGGCGCGCAAGGCCGGCGTCGAGCCGGTGATCCAGCCAGGCGACGGCGCGTTCTACGCGCCCAAGCTCGACTTCGTGATCAAGGACGCCATCGGACGCGAATGGACGTGCGGCACGATCCAGCTCGACTATGTGCTGCCCGACCGCCTCGACGCCGAATATGTCGGCGAGGATGGCGGCAAACATCGTCCAGTGATGCTGCATCGCGCGATCCTCGGATCGTTGGAACGGTTCATCGGCGTGCTGATCGAGCACTATGCCGGCGCCTTCCCGATGTGGCTCGCGCCTGTGCAGGTGGTCGTTGCGACGATCTCCGAAGCGGCGACGGACTATGCGAAGGAGGCCGTCGAGGAACTCAAGGCGGCCGGCATCCGGGCTGAACTCGACATCCGCAACGAAAAGATCAACTACAAGATCCGGGAGCATTCTCTCCAGAAGATCCCGGTGATTGCGGTGGTCGGCGCCAAGGAGGCGGAGGAGCGTAAGCTTGCGCTGCGCCGCTTCGGCTCTCAGGCGCAGGAAGTCGTCACGCTTGCGGATGCAGCGAAGTTCCTCGCCGAGGAAGGACTGCCGCCTGACCTGAAGCGCGCCTCGGCAAAACAGGCCGGCGTGTGACGGCCAGGCGTCGCATCGAGGAAGAGGCGCGTGTGCTTGCCTTGCGCCTGAGGCTTGGCCTGGTCGATCTCGCCGCCGTTGAGCGGTGGGCCGACCAGGCGATCCTCGAGGATGACGGATCGCTTGTTGAGCTCCCGGAGCTTTGCCTCGCGCGGCAAGCCGGCGAGCGAACCACGCAGGTGCGGCTTGCAACGCTGGCAGGCGACCCCGCGGCGATCGACGTTATGCGCTCTCTCGGCGCCGTGAAGGTCGAGGCGCAGACGCCCGACGAACTGCGCAAGCTCGCCGATAATCTGGACCCCATTCTCAAGGAGATCGATCGCGCCAAGGGCCTTCCGGATATCCTGAAGCCTGCGCTGAAATTCTCCGGCGATTTCTGGAGCGCGCGTGTCCACGGCATGACGACGATGGAGTCCATCGAGACCGAGATGCGCGAACTGCTCCACGCTGTGAAGGAATACGCCGCCGAGCTTCCCGAAAGCGAAGCCGAGAAGAAAGTCGTGGCGGACAATCGCAGTGTATCCGCCATCGTGGTGAGCTATCGCACAGGCGATGTGCTGTTCGATTGCCTAGCCGCGCTGGTGGCCGATCCGCAGGTCGACGAGATCATCCTGGTCGACAACGGCAACCCGAAGGAAATGGTCTGGCGGATCGACGAGCGGTTCGGACATTCGGGCAAGGTGAAGGTAACCGGCGGGGGCGAGAACCGCGGCTTTGCTGCAGGCATCAATCTTGGCGTCACGAAAGCGAAGGGCGACCGTCTCTTGGTGATCAATCCCGATGCAATCCTGCAGCCCGGATCAGTTGCGGCGCTGGAGGCGGCCCGTGGCGGACAGGTGGAGCCGATCGTTGTAGGCGGCAAGATACACGGTGCGGACGGCGTGGAGCAGCGCGGCGCTCGGCGGCGGCGACTCAGCTTGCGCTCCGCGGCGGTGACGTTCCTTGGCATGGGCTGGCTGAAAGCTTTCAATCCGGGCTTCGTCAGCATCAACCGCAACACCGAACCGGAGCCCGCCGGTCCGGTGGCGATGGACGCGGTGAGCGGCGCGCTGATGTACTTGTCGCGCTCAGGCTTTGACCGGCTGTGGGGTTTCGACGAGGGCTATTTCCTGCACGTGGAGGATCTCGACCTCTGCCGGCGCGCCGAGGCCGATGGCGGTTCGGTGATCTACACGTCGCTTGCTCGAGCGCTGCATCATGGCGCAACCAGCGATGTGCCCACGATCGAGGTCGAGCGGCACAAGGCGGCAGGGCTCGGCCGCTATTTCCGGAAGTTCGCGGAAACGCCTGCCGAAAAGACTGCCGCCGCGCTGCTGGGCCCGGCGATCACGCTGGCGCTGCTGGCGCGGGCGTGGGTGCGCCGGCACTAGTTCTCGAGTTCGGAATCTTCTTCCTCGGGCGAGTCGCGCAGTTCCGGCGGCGGGGCGGAGGAGGGGCAGCCGGCCGGCTCAACCACTGCTGCTACCAGAATCGACGGATCGCCATTGGAATAGTTGAATGCGTAGCGCCGCGCATACCGGATGCAGCGGTCGGCCGCCGCCGCCGCCTTCTCGAGTTCGCCCAGCGCCTTGCGGCCTTCTTCATCGCCGACATTGATCAGCCAGGCCGGCCGGTTGTCTTCGGCGATCGGCGGGATCACCGGCGTGGAGACCGGAGGCAGGGTGATCTTGTTGCCCAGTTCGAACACCAGGCTGGGTTCGGCAAAGGAGATGGCGCGGATGATCTTCGGCGCCCGTCCCTCGCAGCCGGATTTCTGCCAGGCCGCGGTTCCTTCCGGCAGGGCGCAGAGCTCCTTGAGCGCGGAGAGCGAGGCTTCGGTCGACAGGATCCAGGACTGGTTCGGCAGCACAACCGCGCGATAACCGACGCCGCCCACGACCGAGCAGGCGACGATCCCCGCCAGCACACCGAGCGGGAGCTTCTTCCAGTAGGCGTAGGCCGTGCCGCCGGCGGCGAGGATGATCAGGAAGGTCGGCCACAGGGCGATCCCCGTTCCATTCCACGCTTGCGTCCAGCCAAAGGCGACGCGCTCGGCAAGTTGCGGCCCGAAATCTGCCGCCGCGTCAGCGCGCAGCGACGCCAGCACCCAGGGTGATGCAAGGGCCGCTATGAGAATGCTGACGGCGATGAACAGTCCGAACGAAATCCAGCGCCCCTTTGTCCACTCCTCGCTTCGGAACCAGGCATCTGCCGCAGCGCCGGCCATCAGCGCGAGCGCCGGGTACATTGGCAGCGTGTAGTGGAATAGCTTGGTTGGGGCGATCTCGAAGACGATCCATGCAGGAACCGCCCAGACGGCGAGGAAGCGCCATGACCGCGCCTCGCGGCTGTCCCAGACGAGCGCGCCCTTATCCGCCGCGCCGTTCTTGCGCATCGCGATGAGCTTCGAGATTGCCAGCCATACACCGGGCACGAGCAGCAGCGTGCTCGGCCAGAATAGGATAGGCAGCGCTGCTAGGTGCTGGCCCGGCAGGCCCTTGTGGCCCTCGGCTGCGCTGACGATCTTCTGACCGAGATCGACTGCCGCGGCTTCGAACAGGAACTCGCCCTGTGTCGCGATCTGCACGGCGATATACCAGGGGATCGTCATGATGCAGAACAGGCTGAGGCCCGGCCAGTAGAGTAGCGGTTTCGCCCAGTCGGCATTCCATCTGCCGTCCTTGCGCTCCCAGATCAGCAGGCCGAGCACGGTGAAGCCCATCACCATCGGAGCGATGACGCCTTTCAGCAGAACGCCGATCGACAATGTCACCCAGAACAGCACGCCCATGCTGTTGCTGGCGCCGCCGCTCTGGCGCATGCGCGCAAGCGCCGCGAGGCCGAGCGTGAGGAAGCCGCACTGCGCCGCATCGGTCTTGGCAATGTGCGCCTCGGTTGTGAGGAGCAGGCAGGCGCCGATCAGCACGCCGGCAATGAAAGCGGCGCGCCGGTTGAACAGCGCGGTTCCCGCCCACAGCGTCGCTATTGCCGCGAGCATGGCGCCCAGAAGCGATGGCAGCCGGAAGGCGCCGATGTCGCGCGCCTCGGCGCTGGAAATCGCAGCGACGGTCGCGGACTGAAGCCAGTGGATGCCGACCGGTTTCTTGTTCCGCAGGTCGTCGTGGTAGCGGATCACAACGAAATCGCCGGTTTCGAGCATCTCGGAGCTGGCTTCTGCGAAACGGCCCTCGTCGCGGTCCATCACCGGCATGGCAATCAGCCCTGGCAGGGACAGGATGAAGACCATTGCGGCCAGCGCAGCATAGGCCCAGCGGGTCTCGATGAACCGGTCGAAAGAGGCCATCACGCGCTGAAAAACCCTTTGGAACCGCCCGATTCGCAGGGTTTCGGGCCCCAGACGGCGGGACCATACTCACTCCGGTGGCGGTCGTCGCCGGGTTTTGTTCCGCCCGGCCGCGGTCGCCCTAGGGCGGGAATCGCGGCCGAATCCTTGATGCGATCATAATTCACGGTTTGATCGGTCGATCAAACCGATCATGATCGGGTTGCGAAGCCTCTCCTGAGCTTGACCAGCTGGGCCCTCGCAACAGTGGGCGGGGCCGGTTATAGGGACATATCATGGATGCACGCGTGCGAACGGCGGACGGAACAATGGTCAACGGCGTAGAAGGCCGTCCTGAATTCAGCGTAGTGGCGCCTGTGCGCAATGAGGCCGACAATGTCGAGCAGCTGGCGAAGGAGCTTGCCGAAACGCTGGCCGGCCGCGCCTACGAGATGATCTTCGTGGATGACTCGTCGGTCGACGACACGCGGGCCCGCCTACATGCGCTGAAGGACAAGTATGCGACCCTCCGCGTCATCGGCCACCGCAAGAATGCAGGCCAGAGCAGGGCGGTGCGCACCGGCGTCATGGCCGCGCGCTCAAGCACCATCGTCACCCTCGATGGCGACGGGCAGAACGATCCGGCCGATGTCGTCGGCCTCGCGGGCCAGCTCAACCGCGCGGATGCGCCTGCGGAACTCGCGCTCATTCAGGGGCGGCGTGACAAGCGGTCGGACAGCGGCTGGAAGAAGTTCGGGTCGAAGTTCGCCAACTCGGTGCGCGGCTCCATCCTCAAGGACAAGAGCTTGGACTCAGGCTGTGGCGCACGCGCGTTCCGGCGCGACGCTTATCTGCAGCTTCCCTATTTCGATCACATGCATCGGTACCTGCCGGCCCTGATGATCTCGGAGGGGTTCAAGGTCGAGGAACGCGGTGTGAATCACAGAGCCCGCCGTCACGGCAGGTCAAACTACACCAATTTCGGCCGCCTGGCCGACGCATGGTCCGACCTCAGGGGCGTCATGTGGCTGCGCAAGCGCCGCAAATCCCCCGGTGGAATCGACGAAATCTAGGCCATACTGGCATCTGGCGCGCTGGGCTGAGGGCTTTCAATTAATGGGAATCTTCGGTACCGCTCTGGCTGTCGAGGCTCAGGAGAACCGCGCCCGAAGAGGGCGCGGCGGAGCGGGCGGGCCTAAAAGGGGATCACCCATGCGCGCGATTTTCGGGATTTTCCCGCTGCTGGCCGTTCCTGTCATCATCTACAATCTGATGGCGTTCACGTTCGGCGGCACCGGCGAGGGCGGCGTCGCGATTACCATGGCGCAGCATATCGCGGACCCGGCAAACGGCTGGCACATCCCGATGGTCTCCGAAGGAGCGGTCTGGGACCTCACCTCTGGCGACATGCTGATCCTGATCTCGCTCGGCTTCTTCTTCGTCGAGATCCTGAAATCGACCTCGACGGGCTCCTCGACGATCGCAAACCACGCGGTGTCGATGGTGGTGTTCATCATCTGCCTGATCGAGTTCCTGCTGCTCAAGAATTTCGCGACCTCGGTCTTCTTCATCCTCACCATCATGTGCCTGCTCGACGTGCTCGCTGGCGTGGTGGTGACGATCATCTCGGCGCGGCGCGACTTCACGGTCGGCGACGGCGTCGGCCGCTGATCCTTTCCTCGCAGTCTGCCGGTTCCGGCCGGCGCGTCACGAGTTGAACGATGGGACTATTCTTCGACCAGGACTGGTTCGACGAGCGGCTGAAATCTGCCGGGCTCACCCGCGTCTCGCTTGCGCAGGCGGCGGGCATGAGCGTCGACGAGGTCGAGATGGTGTTCCGCGACCAGCGCGAGCTGGAGGGCCGGGAAGTAGCCGCGATTGCCCGCATGCTCCGGGTGGAGCCGCGCGAGGTCGCCAACCGCTCGGGCGCAGCCGATCCGGAAGACTTCGGCGACGTGACCCGCCAGTCGCCGATCCGCGAGGCAGAGCCGCAATTCGTGGTGACGCGCGAGGTTATCGGCGGGCTTCACGAGCGCATGGACAGGCTGGAGCGCCTGATCGAAATGGTCATCGCCAAGCTCGACCGTCGCTAACCCGAAAACTCAAGCTGATTTGACGAGGCTGGGCCGCAGCGGCGTGCGCGCTTCCGGCTGGCTGTAGACGCGGCGGGCCTGCGCCGGCAGCGGTTTCTGTGGCGCGGCCTGACCGAGGAGGTGAGCGCCGAAGGCGGGCGCGAACCAGATATGGGCCTGATGCTGGGCGCGGCGGTTGTTGTGCTGAGGGGTCTCGCGACGGTCCTCGGCGGATGCACGCCGTTCGGTAAACCGCTGGCGGCGGTCCTCGTTGCGGAACACATACGGGGCGGGCTCGACGCGCATGGGCTCGCCTGCTGCAAGGGCAGGGCCACGCGGGGTCAATTTTCGTTAGGGTTAATCCGGCGCGGAGAGCGTCAGGAGTCCTTGGGCTTGTCCGTCGAGGACGGCACGTAGCTGCCAATGGCGAGCTGGGCGAGCTGCTTCTGCATGTCCATCATTTGCTGCTGCAGGGCGCGGATGGCGTCGAGGCCAGTTGGCGGGGCTGCTGCTGGTTTGCCCGCGTCCTCGGCCCGAGGCGGCGAGCCAGGTGTTGCGCCTGCGGGCGGCACGAAGGGCGTGAAGAATTTCATGGTCTCTTCGAACATCGACATGTTCTTGCGGACCTGCTCGTCGAACGCCTTGGCGCGCTCGTCGCTGCCCAGCGCGGTCTGCATGTAGTCGCGCCACTTTTCCTGCTGCGAGTTGAAGGTCTTCATCGACAGCTCGAGATAGGCCGGCAGCATCGACTGGAAGTTATCGCCGTAAAACTGGATGAGCTGGCGCAGGAAGCTGACGGGCAGGACGCCCTCTTTCCGGTTTTCCTGGTCGAAGATGATCTGGGCCAGCACGGCGCGGGTGAGATCCTCGCCAGTCTTGGCGTCCTGGACGATGAATTCCTTGCCGTTGCGGACCAGCTCGGACAGGTGTTCCAGGGTCACGTAAGCGCTGGCTGAGGTGTCGTAGAGACGCCGGTTTGCGTATTTCTTGATGACGATCTTCTCGTCGTCGGCGCCGTTCGATTGCGTCAAGACCATCTCCCCGGACCGCGGCCTTCCCTCGCGTCCTTTGCGGAGCGGGTAGCCTGCGCGATCCACATTACATCGCGTTCAGCCGGTGTGTAGCACGTTCCTTACGCACCTGCACACTCAAACGACGCATCCAGCGCGGGCGCAGCACGCTTGCAGCATGAGCTGCAGCAATTTTCCTTCCAGGGGGAGTCGCTATCAGGCCGTCATTAGTGAATTGATTATAGAGATCACCACCTCGTGAGTGGTCGAGGGAGAGACTGGCTATGGCCAAGGTCGCATTGGTTACGGGCGGTACGCGCGGCATCGGCAGATCCATCACTGAGCGGCTGGTCAAGGATGGTTATAAGGTAGCCGCGAACTACGCCGGCAACGCCGAGGCGGCCGGCAAGTGCGCCGCCGAGCTTGGGGTGAAGGCCTACCAGTGGGATGTCGGCGACTACGACGCCTGCGCCGCCGGCATCGCGGAGATCGGCAAGGACCTCGGTCCCATCGACATCCTTGTCAACAACGCCGGAATCACACGCGACGCCACCCTTCACAGGATGACCCGCCAGCAGTGGGACGACGTCATCCGGGTCGATCTCACCTCGGCCTTCAATCTCTGCCGCCTGACCATCGAGGGCATGCGGGAGCGGAATTTCGGCCGGATCATCAACATCAGCTCGATCAATGGCCAGAAGGGCCAGATCGGCCAGGTGAACTACTCGGCGGCCAAGGCAGGGCTGATTGGGTTCACCAAGGCGCTGGCGCAGGAGAACGCCAAGAAGGGAATCACCGTCAACGTGATCTGCCCTGGCTACATCGACACGGAAATGGTCCAGGCCGTGCCGGAAAAGGTTCTGGAAGGCATTATCGCTACGATCCCCGTTGGCCGTCTGGGCAAGGCCGAGGAGATCGCCGGGTGTGTGTCGTTCCTCGCCGGGTCCGATGCCGGGTTCATCACGGGAGCGACGCTGACGGCCAATGGCGGACAATACATCACAGGCTAAAGCGCGGCGCGCCGGCAACGCTCGGACGGACTCATCTAATACCCTGTTTTCGCAGGACTCGGGAGTCTTGCCTCTGCCCTTGAATGGCCCCATCGTGGCTAGCGGGGCTCATCACAAGAACAAACAATCGCCCCTTTCCACGTGCGTATTGGCGGGGATGGTAGTGAAAGAATTTCATATCCCTGCGGCCCGGTCCGCAGCGCTGGCGGCAGTAGCTGCGCTGGCCCTCGGAGTGGCCGCGCCTGCGTTTGCGCAGCAGCCGCCAGCCGCTAGCGCCCAAGCCCAGAACCGGTCTTCCGGCGCCACGCGATACACAGATCTCGGATCCGACGGCAGCTTCGTGCTCGAAGAGCGTGGGCGCGAGGCGCTGCTGCAGGTCGAGGGCTCTTCGGAAGTGATGATTCTTGAGGCTGTGCCCGGCCCGCGCGGTGACACCTTCCTCAAGTCCAAGACGGGCGAGGTGGTGATCCGCAAGACCGAAGCGGGCAACATGGTCTCCTACATCAGCAACAAAAATGGCGCGCCCGCCGACGCTGCCGGGCGTGTCGGCTCGCTTGATTCGCCGCCGCTGCCGCAATCGCTGAACGAGATCCGGGTGAAGTCCGCCGCGCGGCTGTCCAAGCTGGCCGGTCATGACGTCACTATCTTCGGCACGCCTGAATTCACCAGCGACGAACAATGGGCCGCCGATGCGCTGGCCAACGTCGAAATCGGCGTCCAGCGCGCCAATGGCCTTGCCGGCAAGGCCGCGTCGAAACTCACCGCCGTCCGCATCGTCCGCGCCAAGGCGGCGAGCGTGTCCTTTAAGGACGGCGAACTGGTGCTCGGCATCAACCCGGCCGAGGGATATTCGGGCCGCGTGTCGTCCGAAGCGATCACCAACGTCCTGACTGCATCTCGCAACGCGGGCTGACATCTAGGCGGCCGGCTTCCAGTCCGGCGACGCCATCTCGAATCCAGCAAACTCGAAGCCGGGCGATACCGTGCAGCCGACGAGCGTCCACTCGCCCGTCGTGCGCGCCGACTGCCAGTGGCGGACCGGCACGATGACCTGCGGGCGCTGGCCGGTGGAGAGGTCGGGGCCAAGGATGTGGGTTTCGACGCCCTGGCCGGGCGAGAGGGACAGCTCCAACGGCGCGCCGGCGTAGAAATGCCAGATCTCGGTTGCGTCGATGCGATGCCAGTGCGAGCGGTCGCCTTTTCCGAGTGCGTAGTAGATCGCGGTGCCGGGCGAGCGCTGGCCGTCGGGGGCGGGGATGCGGTGGGTCTCGGCGTAGAAGCCGCCTTCGGGATGGCGCTTCAGGCCGAGGGCGTGGATGACGTCGTCGAGGTTCATCAGAACCGGTTCTTGCGTTCGCGGACTTCGGCGAAGGTGGCGACGATGTCGCCGGGGTGGCCGACGAAGGCCTGCAGCTTGGGATCGTCGGCGCGGAGGAAGGGGTTGGCTTTCTTCTCCTTGCCCATTGTGGTCGGCACGGTCGGGATGTTCTTCGCGCGCTTGGCGGCGACTTCATCGGCGTAGCTGCGAAGCGCGGGGTTCTCGCCGTCGACGCTGAGGGCGAAGTTGGCGTTGGCCTGCGTGTATTCGTGGGCGCAGTAGACCGTCGTGTCGTCGGGCAGAGCGCGCAGCTTGCCGAGGCTGGTCCACATCTGCTGCGCGGTGCCTTCGAACAGGCGGCCGCAGCCGAGGGCGAACAGCGTGTCGCCGACGAAGGCGATCGAATGCTCGGGCAGGTGATAGACGATGTGCCCGGCGGTGTGGCCCGGCGTGTCGAGCACGCGCGCGGTGACCGATCCGAGCTTCACCGTGTCGCCTTCGACGACCTGGCGTTCGAGTGTGGGGATCTTCGCCGCCTCGCCACGCGGGCCGGTGATCGAGCAGCCGGTCGCCGCCTTGATGGCGGCGTTGCCGCCGGCATGGTCGGGGTGCCAGTGCGTGTTCCAGATCTGCGTGATCTTCCAGCCCTTTGCGTCGGCCTCGGCGAGGATGCGGTCGGCCTCGGGCGTGTCGATGCAGGCGGTCTCGCCGCTGTCGGGATCGTGCAGCAGGAAGCCGTAATTGTCCTTGAGGCACGGGAACATGTGGACGATTGGCTGGGCCACGAGGTTTACCTTTCTGGGCTGCCTTCAGCCTATATAGGGTCATTCGGCGTTAGGCCGGCAAGCCAGCGGCTTGCAGAGGAGGCGGATGCGTTTCGACGTCGACAGGCTGCAGGCTTTTTATGGCTCCTCGCTGGGCCGGATGTCGCTCGAGATGGTGGCGAAGCGCGTTGGCGCGCTGTGGCCTGCCGCGGACGGGCTGGACGTGCTGGGCTTCGGCTATGCGGACGGGCTGTTAGAGCGGTATCGCGGCGGAGCGCGGCGGGTGGTGTCGGCATCGCCTGACGAGCAGGGCGCAATTCGCTGGCCGGCGGAGGAGAGGGGGCTGGCGGCGCTGGTCGAGGAGGAGCGGCTGCCCTTTCCGGATGCGCTGTTCGACCGGCTGATCGTCTTCCACGGCCTCGAGGAGGCGGAGAGCCCACAGCGGCTGCTGCGCGAATTCTGGCGTATCGCGGCGCCGGAAGCCCGAATCCTGATCATCGTCGCCCATCGGCGAGGCTTGTGGGCCCGGGCCGAGTCGACTCCCTATGGCCATGGGCGTCCCTATACCCGTGTCCAGCTCACCCGGTTGCTGGAGGAGGCCATGTTTTCGCCGACTGCATCGGCGCGGGCGCTTTACGCCCCGCCGATCGGCTGGGGGCTGATCACGTCTGCCGGGGATGCTTGGGAGCGCATCGGCAGTTTCACCTGGACGGGTTTTGGCGGCGTCCTGATGATCGAGGCGACCAAGCGGCTCTATATCGAGCCGGGCAGGCCGGCCCGGGTGAAAAGGGTCGTAAAAGCGCCAGTCAGGCGCAGTTTGCGCACCCCAGTTGACAGAACACCAGACTAGGTGTTTAAGATGTGTAAGTTCAGTACTATGTACACTACCACATGACGCCGGGCGGTTCCCGGCCCCCAAATAGGCCCTGATCGGCCAGCCAAGGAAGGAACATCCCATGAAGTACATCACCGCCGTCTTCAAACCGAGCCGCCTGGACGCCGTCCTCGACGCCGTGACTGCCGCCGGCGCGTCGGGCGTGACCGTGACGGAAGTCCGCGGCTATGGCCGCCAGCAAGGCAAGACCGAGGTCTATCGCGGCGCCGAATACGAAGTGCGCCTGCTGCCGAAGGTCCGCATCGAGATCGCGGTGAGCGACGTGGTGGTCGAGAAGGTGATTGACGCGATCACCCAGGCCGCCAACACCAACAAGATCGGCGACGGCAAGATCTTCGTGCTCGACCTCGAGTCCGTGCAGCGCATCCGCACCGGCGAGAAGAACGAAGCGGCGCTGTCGTCGTAGGGCTAGCTTCGCGCAGGGAGCAGGGAGTAGCGAATGGGGAGTAGTATTCCCCTCGCTTCTCGCGGAGGACCTGCGCTCCCGTCAATTTCAATCATCGTGCATGCGCTCGCATTCGGACCGGCTGATGCCGTCCGGGATGCTCATGTGCGCCTCCAGTTAGGTGGAGGGCCGGGGACGCGGGATCGCCCGCGTTGGTTTGGCTGCGCTGATTGCTCAGCGTGACCGGTAGAAGAGAAACGCGAAATCCCGCGTCCCCAGCGCGTCGTTAGACGCCGGCCTCGAGC
>JAUYPV010000151.1 GCA_030697555.1 Hyphomonadaceae bacterium | reverse complement strand
GGGCGTCGCGGCAAAACCGTTGACCGGAACGGAGAGCCTGGCGGCGACGGAGACGGCGGCTTCGAAGGCGTTGGTATAGCGGCCTTCGGGGCGGGCCTTCACGGCCGGGTCCATGGCGGAGATGGCGGCGAGCAGCCACGGGTCGGTCTTGCCATCCGGGCCGGGCGGCAGGTGTTCGCCGACGAGGGTGGCGCCGTTGAAGTCCTTCGCGAGGGCGAGGCAGAAGGCGCGGACGGGCATCCAGTCATTGTCGTCGCCACGCTTGTCGGCGACGCGGGCGCAGGCGGTCTGCGACTGGCCCTGCACGAGTTCATATTCGGAAGCGAGGCGTTCATGGCCCTTGCCCCACGCCGTTGAGGCGAAGCGCTTGCGCAGGTCAATGGAGCGTTCGGTCTCGCCGAGCTGTTCGATGATGCGGAGACGTTCGGGCAGGAGGGCTGCGCCGTCGGTTGGCGCCTTGGCCGAGGAGAGTGCGATGCGGCGGAGTGCGGCGCGGCCGGCGGGTGAGAGCTGCTGCGGCTGGAGCGAAGCGTAGAGCGGAGCGAGGACGTCGCCGGTGGTGTTGGCCCAGATGGCGGTCGGCAGCGGGCCTTCATTGCTGCGCAGCCAGCCGACGCCCCACGGGTCGACCTGTGCGAGTGGAGCGGACGAGACCTGTGCATGCGCTGGCGCTGCGATAATCAGCGCGAGTACGATTGCCGATGCTGTCGCCCTAATGCGGGCCGACATTGGTGGCCTCCACCTCGATCAGCTTCTGTTCCGGCTTGTTGGATTCAGCCTGGCCGGAGAAGAAGAAGATCGCTCCGACGAGAGCGAGGAAAACCACGCCGATCAGGATGGCGTAAGCCATGGGCGGAATGCCGCTGCTGCGCCGTCTTCCGTATCCGCGTGCCATGTGGCGCCTCCCGAGCAGTCCATTGGCTTGTCGGGGAATGAAACCAGAGCCCGGATGATGGGTCCAGCGCACGAAGCTGTTGGGTCCGCCCATGGCGGTCCCTGCCTCAAGATTGCCCCTTAAGCCTTGGACGGTATAAGCGTGCGGTTCGTGTCACAGGGCAAGGTTCATGTCTGCGCACATTAACGCTCCAGATGGGGGCGTTTCGGATGGCGGGGAGCCGGACGGCCCGGCTTCCGGTCCGAATGCGGCTGCAGGCGGCCGGCTGGCGAAAACCGTGGCGCTGGTGGGGCTGATGGGCGTTGGAAAGTCCACTGTGGGACGTAAACTCGCCGACAGCCTGGGCGCGGCGTTCATCGACAGCGACGACGAGATCGAAAAAGCCGCAGGGCTCAGCGTGCAGGAAATCTTCGACCGGCTGGGCGAACCGGAGTTCCGGCGCGGCGAGCGGCGGGTGATCGAACGCCTGCTCAACGGGCCGCCGATCGTGCTGGCGACCGGGGGCGGAGCGTTCATGGACGAAGGCACGCGGGCGCTGATGAAAGAAAAGGCGACGACGGTCTGGCTGCGCGCCGACCTCGACGTGATCTGGAAGCGGGTGAACCGGCGCGACACAAGGCCGCTGCTCAAGCGCGCGAACCCGAAACAGGCGCTGGCCGACCTCAATACGGCGCGGGCGCCGGTCTATGCCGAGGCGGACATCGTGGTCGATTCGGGCGACGGGCCGGCGGCGGAAGCCGTGAAGGCAATCCGCGAGAAACTGGGGTTCGCATGAGTGGCGGCGTGAGAGCGAAGGTCCGGGTCGAACTCGGCGAACGGGGCTACGACATCCTCATCGGCGAGGGACTGCTGGCGCGTGCGGGCGAATTCATCAAGCCGCTGACAGGCCGCTCACGCGTGTTCATCGTCGTCGATGAGAACGTGCGGCAACTTCACGGTGCGATTTTGGAAGCCGGATTGCGGAGCGCCGGCCTTACGCCGCACTTCGTGAGTGTGCCGCCGGGCGAAGGCACCAAATCGATGGCGCGGCTGGATGAGCTGCTCACCGATCTGATCGAGCACGGCGCCGAACGGGACGATCTGATTGTCGCGTTTGGCGGAGGCGTCGTTGGCGACCTCACGGGACTGGCGGCGGGCCTGCTGAAGCGCGGCGCGCGGTTTGTGCAGATACCGACGACGCTTCTTGCTCAGGTGGACAGCTCTGTCGGCGGCAAGACGGCGATCAATTCGCGCGCGGGCAAGAACATGGTGGGGCTGTTCCACCAGCCGGTGCTGGTGCTGGCGGACCTGGATGTACTCGACACGCTGCCGGCGCGCGAGCGGGCGGCCGGACTGGCGGAGGTCGCCAAGTACGCGCTGATCGACGATCCGGTCTTCTTCGATTTCCTGGAGACGAATGCGGCGAAGCTTCGGTCGGGCGACAAGGCCACGCTGGCTGAGGCGGTGCGGGTGTCGTGTTCGTCCAAGGCGCGGATCGTGGCGATCGACGAGACCGAGCAGGCCGAGCGGGCGCTCCTCAATCTTGGCCACACTTTCGGGCATGCGCTGGAGCGGGCGAACGAGTATCGGCCAACTTTGCTGCATGGCGAAGGCGTCGGCGCGGGGATGGCGATGGCGATGCGATACTCCGTTCAGCTCGGCGTCTGTCAGGGTCAGGACGCAGTCAGGGCTGACCGACTCTTGAGGGCGCTTGGCCTCGCGACGCGAATCCCTGATCTCGGGGGCGGCCCCTATGCCGCCGAGGAACTGCTGGCGCACATGGCGCACGACAAAAAAGCGCGCAACGGGAGGCTGACGCTGATCCTCTCGAAAGGCATAGGACAGGCCTATATTCAACGGGATGCAGACATTTCGCCGCTTCGCGATTTCCTCGCAAAAGAAGTTTCCGGCGCTTCCTGAATCGCCCCGTTACCTCTAGGGTTGCCTCAGGGCTGTTTAGGGGTCGGGCTGAATTCATGATGCTTGCGGAGCGGATGCTCGCTTTTGCGGCCCAGGCCCCGGAGCTGCAGACCCGGAAAGCCTTGGGCGCCAGCCTGATGACTTTCGTCGAGACGCTGGGCGCCACGCGCTTTTCGTGCGTGTACCTGCGCCGCGAAGCCGGCGGGCTGACCATCGACAAGGCGATCAGCAACGTGCCGCGGCTCTGGCAGGAGCTTTATCTCGAGCGCGGATATGACGCGACCGATCCGGTTTTCCGGGCCGTGCTGCGCGGCGGCGCCTACGGGTTCTGGAGCGAGCTCACGCGCGGCGTCACCATGGACAAGGCCGCCCGCGACATGATGAGTGCGGCCCGCGAATTCGACATGAAGGATGGTTTCACCAAGCGCGTCTCACTGGACAATGGCGGGACGGCGGTGATGATGATCTCGGGTCCGGAGCTGATACAGGGCGACCGGACGCGCGCCGCGTTGCGGATGATCTCCGATATCTTTGCCAATGAAGGCGCGCGGATGCTGAAGATATCGGAAGACGGAACGGGCGAGGCGGCGCAGGACGGCACGCGCCGCGACCTGTCGCGCACCCAGCTCAAGGTGCTGCTGATGCGGGCCGACGGCCTCTCCAACAAGCAGGTCGCCCAGTCGATGGGACGGCACGAAAAGACCGTCGAGTGTCATGTGACAGAAATCTTGCGGCGGCTGGAAGCGCGCAACATGATCGACGCCATCCGCATCGCCCAAAAACTGAAGCTGATTATCTGACTGCGCAGGAGTCTTTTTCCGTAGGCGCGGCGGGTTTTCGGGGTTGGCCCCGGTAGGTAACTGTCCGGCCCCTAGGTCAGATTGGATGCAAGGGGAACGGGCCCATCGGGCTATGGTTCTGGGTGAAACAAAGGGCGGCGCCGTCGGGGGGCCGCCCTTTATTTTTTTCCGGGGCCTGCACTTTTCCGGGATCTGCCTCTAGCGAGGGCGCTGGCCTGGATCAGTCCGCCCGGATCGTCAGGGCGTGGAGGCCCGCCGCGAATTCCGCCGCCAGCGCATCGTTGACCGCCCTGTGCCTCGCCAGCCGGGAGAGCGGGGAAAGCGCCTGCGACCTTATGCGGACGGAATAATGTGTCTCCCCCCCGGGCGCCGCGCCGGCATGCCCATGGTGGAGATGCGACTCATCCACTATCTCCAGCTCGGAAGGGGAAAAAGCAGCAACAAGTGCGGTCTGAATGCGCTCCGCGCGCGTTGTCAATTCTTGCGCCATTAATGTCTGCATCCCAAGATCAGAGTCATGTCGTTCACTGAGGACTATAGCCGCGATTATCGCGTCAAGTTCGTCGACATCCGAGTCAACCCTCCGGGGGGGCGTCGGAGGGCGAGCGACGAGGTGCGCCGCTGTGACCACAAAGGTTGTGACGACCGCGGCGTATGCAAGGCGCCCAAACCATTTGCCGCCCGGACGGTTCAGGTTCCCGGCCAGCGGGTGGCGGCCGAAGACAGCCACTGGTTCTGCCAGCGACACGCGGCGGAATACAACCGCTCTTACGATTTCTTCGAAGGCATGACCGAGAGCGAGATCACCGCTTTCCAGGCCTCGGCCGGTTTCGGCCACAAGCCGACCTGGCGCTTCGGCGGCGGGCCGGTGGGCGCCGCGGGACGTGCGGCGGGCTTGAATAACCCCAAGGGTTGGCGTGGCGCACGGGACTGGCTCTACAACGCCCCCGGTTCGCCGGGACATGTCGCTGGACCGGCGCGGGAACGCACCCGCCTGCAGATCCGCGCGCTGGACGAGATGGGCCTGCCGCACAGCGCGCCGCCAGCCACCATCCGCGAACGCTATGGCGCGCTGGTGAAGCAGTACCACCC
>JAUYPV010000150.1 GCA_030697555.1 Hyphomonadaceae bacterium | reverse complement strand
CGGGGCGCTCGCCGATCGCGGCGATGAGTTCCATCCAGATGTCTGTCCGGCCTGTAAGGCTGGCGTCACGGCCGATGAGACCGAGCAGCGCGCCCGGCGCGGCGACGTAAACAAGAATTACCGCGCCGATAATACATGCGGCGAACCAGATGAGCGCCAGCGACAGCACGCGCCCTTTCAGCATCCACCATGCCGAGGCCAGAACTCCACCGCCGAGCAGGACGGCCAGCAGGGCTGTCGCGGACTGCGAGAGCGCTACCAGCGCAAGCGACACGAGGAGCGCCACGCCCCAGGTCTTGCGGAACCCTTCATCGCGCCAGCAGAGGAAAGCGAAGAGGAAGGCGGCGCGGGCGGCGTGACCGCCGAGCTGGTTCTTCTCTCCCCAGCCGCCGGACCAGGCGCCGGGGTGGGTTTCGCTCATCACGGCAAAGCCGGGCGCGACAACGCCGGCGACGAGGCTGGCCAGCATGAGGGCGAACCAGACGCCGCCGAGCAGGCGCAGGGCGGCGAGCCAGTCGAAGCGGGCGGCGAGGTATACACCGAGCAGCGTGGTGGCGAGGACGGCTACGCCTCTTCGGAAAGACAGCTCGGGATCGATCGACCAGGCAGCTGATGCGATCGCGAGTGCGGCAAGAAGGATGAGCCAGGGTGCGGCGGCGATGGCGCGCAGCGCTTCGCGGCCGGCAGCGAGAAGTCCAATGCCGACAATTGCGTAGAACGGAAGCCACAGATAGCGCAGCAAGGTGCTTTCGGGGACTTCGACGGGCGTGGCTTCGGGGGCGAGAAGCCGCGGCAGGAAGGCTTCGGCGAACATGAAGAGCGTCACGGCGGCGGCCGCGATCTCCCATTTTCCCGCCTGGGCGCGTGTCACTGGGCGAGCCGGTCGATGAAGCGCGCGTCGTTCCTGACGCGGTTCATGACCACGCCGGCGACGCGGCCGCCATGGCTTTCGATCTCGCGGCGCACGGCGTCGACATCGCCGGGGGTGGTTTCATCGGCGCGGACGACGATGACGCAGCGGTCCATCTGGGAGGCGATGGCGAGGCCGGCGCCGGCGAGTTCGAGCGCGGGGGCGTCGACGACGGCCCAGTCCGTGGCGGCGCGCACGGTCTGCCAGTAGGCGGGCTGGGTGCGGATGCGGATGGCGTGGTTCTTCTTGACGCGCGAGGCGTCGAACTGCGTGACCATCAGGCGCGTCTGGCCGACGCGATGGGCGGTGAAGAGGCCGAGGCCTTCGGTGGTTTCCGGATCGTCCGGCTCGATCGTGAAGAAGGGCTGGGTCTTGAGCGAGGCGGAGTAAGGCGGGCCGACGCCGCCGAAGGCGTTGGCGAAAGGGCCGACGGCGAAGGTGTTGAAGAGGTGGTTGCGCTTGAGGTCGAGGTCGACCAGCCAGACGGGCTTGCGCGCGTGTTCCGCGGCCATCAGCGCGAAAGAAGCAGCGACGGAGGAGACGCCCTCGCCTGACCGCGCCGCCATGAACATGACGGAGCGGCCGCCATCGGTCGCGGGGGTCTGCGAGAGCTGGCGGTGGAGTTCGAGGAGGTCGGCGCGCAGGTCCTTCATGGTGAGCGGTCTCGCGCCTCGGCAAGGACGCGGATGCCGAGTGTGCGTTCGATGGCGCCGGCGGTGGCGAAGCTGCGGATGGACCAGACGCGCAAGAGGCCGACGACCAGCGCGGTGAAGAGGCCGAAGAAGGCGGCGGCGAGTGCGATGAGACGCTTGGGGCTGTCGCCGCGAGCGGGCGGTCGGGCGGGTTCGTAGATCGAGATGTTGTCGGCGCTGCGCGTGGCAAGTTCGGAGCGCGCGCGCTCGGACTGTTCGCGCGTTGCGAATGTGCCGGCGGAGGCTTCCAGCGCATCGCGGTCGCGTTTCAGGCGCTGGTATTCCGGTTCGAGATCCGCGAGTTCGGAGAGCTTGTTCTCCGCCTGCAGTTTCTGGCGGCGCAGTTCGATGGAGCGGCCGGTCATGGCGGTGATGTTGGCGGTCTGCACGGCCTGGTCGGCTTCGAGGGCCTGGAAGGTGGGGTTGGGGCCGATGCGGCGGAGGCCGGCGGCGGGCGAGCCCTTGATGTAGGACTCGAGGGTGGCGATGCGCTTGTCGAGATCCTGCACGGCGCGGCTGTCAGGGCGATAGCGCGTCAGCATGTCCTGGCGTTCGAGGCGGAGCTTCTCGACGTCGGCGGCGGAGGTGGTTTCTATGTAGAGGTCGACCTCCTTCGGCGTGGTCTGCATCTGGCGCGTGAGGCCGGCGGCCTTGGCTTCGGCTTCGCGCAACGAAGCTTCGACCTTGGAGAGTTCGTCCGAGATTTCGGAGAAGGCGCGCGTGGCGGCGGCGGTCTCGGCATCGAAGTCGGAGAGGCCGTTGCGCGCGAGATACTGCTGCAGGGCTTCATCCGCTGCTTTAAGTCTCGACTCGATCACGTCGCGCTGTTCGGTGAGGCCGGAAACGCCCCTGCCCGCAAGCACCTCGCGGCGGTAGTTGAGATACTCGGTGACGAAGGCGTTGAGCGTGTCGGCGGCGAGCTGCGGCTGCGTATGCGCGTAGGTCATGCGCAGGATGGACGATTTCGGCGCGGCGGAGACGGTGAGGTCTTTCGCGAAGGCTTCGAGCGCTCGCTGGTCGACGGCGTAGGACCTGCCGCTCTGTGCGCGCGCTTTTTCCGCGCCGAGATCGGGATAGAGACGCGCAAGGCCGATGTGGTTGATGACGCGCTCGGCGATGACGGGCGAGCGGGCGAGTTCGGTTTCGGCCTGCAGCATTTCTTCCTGCTGCGGGAAGGCGCCCTTGGCGGCGTCGCCGACGATGGGATCGAACACGTATTCCTGGCCGAGGCGGACGAGGAGGCGTGTGGAGGCCGGATACTTCGTCGGCGTTACCAGTGTGAGCGCGATGCCGATCAGAGCGATCGGCAGGAAGACGAGGAACATCAACATCTTCGCGCGCCAAAGCTGAAGCGCCAGATCGGCCATGCCGAGGCGCGGCCGGATGCGCATGGCGCGCGCGGGCGCGCGCGGCGCCGTGGCGCCCGCTTTTTCGCGCTCGTTCCAGGTCTCTACACTCAAAGGCCCACAGCCCTTTTGGTTAACAGGCTAGGCTTCCCCTGCTCCGCTTAAGAACCCGTTATCCATTCAAGGCGACACGTTAAGCATGTCGCGCGTGCATCTTTTGGGCCTGTGCGGCCTGGTCTGCGCCATGGCCCTTTCGGGCTGCATGGGCGACCCGGCGCCACGTCAATCGGCCGATTTTCCCCAGGCAGCCTTCCCTGCCTGGAAGGTGGAAGACGAGTCGTACCGTTTCTATCCCGGCGACAAGTTCCGCATCGATGTTCGCACCGCGCCTGAGCTGTCAGGTGAACTCACCATCGCGCCCGACGGCCGCATCACCTTGCCGACCATCGGCGCGGTCATGGCGGCCGGCCAGTCGGTGAAGGAACTTCAGGCGACGGTTGAAGACATCTACGGCAACGAACTGCTCGATCCCTCGCTGGTGATCACGCCGACGGACTTCGGATCGCAGAAGATATTCGTCGGCGGCGAAGTGAAGCAGCCGGGCGTTTTCGAGCTGCCGGGCGAGATCGACCCACTGCAGGCAATCCTGCTGGCCGGCGGCTGGACCGAAGAGGGCAAGCCCACAAAAGTCATCATCATGCGCCGCCAGCCGGGCGGCGAACTGATGACGCGCGTGGTGGATGTGCGGAACGGTCTGGCGAAGCAAGCGCTCTATGATGTCGGCCCGCTGAAGCGGTTCGACGTGGTGTTCGTGACGCGCAAGACGATCGCCGACGAGAACCTGTTCGTGAAGCAGTTCGTGCGGGACGCGCTGCCGATCGACTTCTCGCTGTTCTATGATGTGGCGCGGTTCTAGCTGCAAAACTCTTCCCCCGCTTGCGGGGGAAGTACGGCGAAGCCGGGATGGGGGCGAGTCTCGAGGGGACTCGTTGTTGGAATCCCCTTGAGACTCGCCCCCTACGTCTCGGCGCTTTGCGCCGATCCACTTCCCCCGCTTCGCGGGGGCAGAGTTTCCCCGACACTTTAGTTTCTCGCACTTCCCTGCGGCTTCACGCGGCCCTACTTTGCCCGCATGAAAATCGAAGCCCTGCCCCGTCGCCGTTACACGCCGCATCCGACGCCGATCCAGAAGCTGGAGCGGTTGTCGAAGCATCTTGGCGGCGTCGAGATATGGATCAAGCGCGATGACCTGACGGGTCTTGCGGGCGGTGGGAACAAGACGCGCAAGCTGGAGTTTCTCGTCGCCGAGGCGCTGGCGCAAGGGGCCGATACGCTCATCACCGTGGGCGCGGTGCAGTCGAACCATTGCCGGCTGACGCTGGCGGCGGCGGCGCACGAAGGACTTAAATGCCGTCTCGTGCTCGAGCAGCGCGTGAAGGGCAGCTACAGGAAAGAAGCGTCGGGCAACAACTTCCTGTTCGACCTGCTTGGCGTCGAGGCCATCACAGTCGTCGACGGCGGCAGCGATCTCAATGCGGCGATGCAGGCGGAGGCCGAGAAGCTGAAAGCGCTGAGACGCAAGGGCTACATCATTCCGGGCGGCGGATCGAATGCCTTGGGCGCGATGGGATATGTCGTCTGCGCGCGCGAGATACTTCAACAATCACTTGAACAGGGATTGGCGTTCGACCAGTTCGTTGTCGCGTCTGGAAGCGCTGGCACACATGCGGGCCTGCTCGTTGGATTCACCGCAGCTAATGCAGGCGTGCCGCTGACTGGCATCAATGTGCGCAGGCCGCGTGCCGAGCAGGAAGGCAATGTGCACAAGCTGGCGGTCGAGGCGGCAGCGTTCGCTGGCCTGCCCGCGCCGTCACGCGAGTCTGTTGTTGCGCTCGATGAATGGGTCGGGCCCGGATACTCCCTGCCGACCGACGAGATGGTGGAAGCGGTGCGGATGTTCGCGGCGCTTGAAGGCGTGCTGCTCGATCCCGTCTATACCGGCAAGGCGGCGGCGGGATTGATCGGCCTCGCGCGCCGCAAACACTTCAAGCAGAGCTCGAAGATCCTGTTCGTGCACACGGGTGGCGCGCCATCGCTGTTTGCATATCAGCCGGTGCTGCAGGGCACATGAGCGCGCAGACCAAAACAATAGGCCTTATCGGCGGCATGGGACCTGCCGCAACGCTCGATTTCTTCGACCGGATTCTCAAGCGAACCAAGGCAGTGCGCGACGAGGATCATCTGCGTGTCATCATCGACAACAACACGAAAGTGCCGAGCCGGGATGCGTTCAGCAAGGGCGAAGGCCCCTCGCCCGGCGCCGCGATCGCCGCAAGCGCGCGGGGATTGCAGGACGCGGGCGCTGATTTCATCGTGATGGCGTGCAACACCGCGCATGCCTACGAGGCGGACATCCGCGCGGCGATTACGGTTCCGTTTCTGAGTATGATCGATGAGACGGTTGCGGCAGCAGCAGAGCTGAGGCCCGAGCGCGTCGGACTGCTGGCGGCGGATCCGTGCCTGCGCGCCAATCTTTATCAGGACGCCTGCCGTAAGGCGAGGCTCGACCTGGTGCTGTTGCCGGCAGACTCGCAGCGCACGGCTCAGGAACTGATCAACCGGATCAAGTCCGGCGATACAGGCGATACGGTACGCCGGTCGATGGCCGTTCTTGCAAAGAAGCTCGAAGCACTCGGCGCGGAAGTGATCGTCGCGGGCTGTACCGAAGTGCCGATCGTTCTGACGGCAGATGATGTCGACTGCGAGCTGATCAGCTCGACCGATGTGCTGGTCGAGAAGTCGATCCTGTTCGCCGGAGCAGAGTTGAAAGCTTAGTTGGCTTTCTTCATCCACTCGCGAGCGGCGCGCTGGGCCTTGATGATGTCTTCAGGGACCATCATCTCGGCCATTTCCTGGCGGCAGAGCTTCGCTTCACGGTGACCGCGCGTCGCCGCGAGGTTGAACCATTTGTGAGCTGAGACGAGGTCCACGGCGACATCCATTCCTTCGGAATAGATGAGGCCCATGCGGTAGAGCTCGTCACAATTAGCGTCCTTCGTGAGCACCGCTTCCGGGGCCTCGATCTGGACATCTGCGTACGCCATTCTGGCAGTCCCTTTGACTCCGGGAAGTTCGCCTCGCCTCTTCGGGCTTTGGCTTCTTCCCATCCACCTGCCGCATCAGCGGCCTCAGGGAGCATTCAACAGGACAAGATTTGCCGCGTGGTTAATACTGCAGGTCTTCTGTCTTTTTCTGAGAACTATTTCATTTACGGCGATTCACCTTGCTGAATCGAAGATTAGTGAAGCAAAGGCGCCAACAGGCGCGATCAGCCAGGTTCGCGGCCGACGATCCTCATGCCGAGATCGTGGTAGAGCCTTTGTGCATTGAGGTTTTCCTCGCGCACCTTGAGATCGACGAAGGCTGCGCCGCGTTTGTCGAAGGCGTGAAACACGGTGAGCATCAGTGCGCGGCCGACGCCAATTCGCCGCACGCGCGGATGCACGGCGAGATCTTTGACGAAATTACTGGTCCAGCATTGAGCAAGACCGCAAACGCCTTCGCGATCGACGGCAAGAAAGAAGAGCGTGGGATCGAATTCAGAGTCCTTGCGTAGCCGCGACCACCATTGCCGGTATTGCGGCGCGCCGCCCCCACCCTCCCAGAAGCCGGCGGCGAGAACCGCATGCGCCGCTTTCGAGTCTGCCTTGTCGAGCGTGCGGCAGGTCATGCCGTCGGGCCATAGCGGCTGCTCGATCTGTCCGCCGAGCTCGCGCCGCATACGCAGCACGAACGGCTTGGGCGCCATCAGATGCGAGCCTTTTGCCCGAACAGGATTTTGCGAGCCTCCTCGGCATCCTTGCCGTCGGCGCTGAGCGGCGTGCCTTTCAGATCTTCGCCGGCCTTGCGGCCTTTCTCGAAGCCGGGGCGCAGACGGCACTGGCCGAACCAGCGGTTGAGCGCGGGAAAGTCCTCGAGATCCTGTCCCTGCGATTTGTAGGCGGCGATCCACGGCCAGGCCGCGAAGTCGGCGATGGAGATCGGGCCGGCAAGGAATTCGCGGTCGCGCAAGCGTATTTCCGCGACGCCAAAGAGCCGGTTGGTCTCGTTGAAGAAGCGGTCCTGGCCGTATTTCAGCTTTTCCGGATCGGGCTCGATCTTGGGGGCGTAGTTACGGAAATGGTTATGATGGCCCATGACCGGGCCGAGGTTGGCCATCTGCCACATCAGCCAGCTTTCGACCTCGGCCTGTTCCCGGGCGTTGGCGCCGCCGAACCTGCCGGTCTTGCGGGCCAGATACTGCAGGATCGCGCCGCTTTCGAAGACCGAGATGGGTTTGCCGTCGGGCCCTTCGGGATCGACGACGGCGGGCATGCGGTTGTTGGGGCTGATCTCGAGGAATTCAGGCTTGAACTGGTCGCCCTTGCCGATGTTTACCGGGATAATCCGGTAGGGAAGCTCCATTTCCTCAAGCGCGATGGTGACTTTCCGGCCATTTGGCGTGGGCCAGAAATGCACGTCGATCGGCTTGATCTCGGTCATGGGCTTCTGTCCTCGACATTATATACTAGGAGGATGTAGCGGCCTGCCCAGACGGGCGCCAGACTGCCGCCGCGATAGCACTCTTCAGATTGTCTGAAGCGCCTTTGATGGGGCAAACATGACCGCAACGACCGCCAGCCTCTTCGAGCCGATCTCCTACACGCTCTGGAAAAAGGACCCCAAGGCCTTCGCCGACAGGCTGGGCGCCAGTTTCCGCGAGACCGGCTTTGTCGTGATCAAGGATCACCCGATCGACCAGGGCGTGATCGACCGTGGGGTCGAGACCGGCAAGAAGTTCTTCGCCATGCCCGATGAGGCGAAGCGCAAATACTTCATTCCAGGCGGCGGCGGGCAGCGCGCCTATACGCCGTTCGCGACCGAAGTGGCCAAGGGCGCCAAGGCGAAGGACCTCAAGGAATTCTGGCACGTCGCGCGGGAGCTGCCGAATGGGCACAAGTTCTCGGACATCATGGGCGAGAATCTCTATGTGGCCGAAGTTCCCGGCTGGAAGGAAAACACCAACGCGATGTTCAAGGCGCTGGACGAGTTCGGGCTGGAACTCCTCTCGGCGATCGCCATGCACCTGAAGCTGGATCCGCGGTTTTTCGACAAGACGGTGCAGGACGGCAACTCGATTCTGCGCCTGCTGCACTATCCGCCGCAGACCGAGCCGCCGCCGGAAGGGTCGGTGCGGGCCGGGGCGCACGAGGACATCAACGTCATCACGCTATTGCTGGGCGCCGAAGAAGGCGGGCTGGAAGTGTTGCATCGGAACGGATCTTGGCTGGCGGTCAATCCGCCTGCGGGATCGCTGGTGGTCAATGCCGGAGACATGCTGCAGCGACTGACCAACCATGTGCTGCCGTCGACGACGCACCGCGTGGTGAACCCGAAGCCGGAACGGTCGCGCTTCCCGCGCTATTCGACGCCGTTCTTCCTGCACTTCAATCCGGACTACGAGATCGACACCCTGCCCGGCTGCATCAGCGCCGAGCGGCCGAACAAGTATCCGGAACCGCTGAACGCGCAGGATTTCCTGGAGACCAGGCTGAAGGAAATCGGGCTGAGGATGTAGGCGCCGGCGCTAGTCCGCCGAGGCGGTTTCCTTGCCGGCGATCCACGCGACTTTCTTCTCGCCCGGAACCTGAAGCGGCGCATCAGCGTGCGGTTGCTGCACCACGACCCGCTTAGCGGGCGGCGCGGCAGGTGCGGAGGCAGCCGCCTTCGCCGACGGTGACCCCGCGTGGAGGCCGAGCGTGTGGAGTTCCGCGGCGGGTTGCGGCTTGCCGAACAGGAAGCCCTGGCCGATGTCGCAGCCGAGGCGCGCAAGGAGTTTGGCCTGCTCCGCCGTCTCGACGCCTTCGGCGACGATGGCGAGGCCGAGGTTTTTCGACATCGCGATGACAGCACGCACGAGCGCGGCGGAGTCGCTGTCCTCGCCCATCGACTCGATGAAGGAGCGGTCGATCTTCAGCTTGTCGAACGGCAGGTCGCGGAGCTGGCGCAGGCTGGAATGGCCGGTGCCGAAATTGTCGAGGGCGATACAGACGCCCTTTTCCTTGAGCTGGAAGAAGATGGCGCGAGCCGAATCCAGATCGGCGACCAGCGCCGCTTCGGTGACCTGAATTTCCAGGCGCTGGGGGGCGAAGCCGATTTCATCCAGCACGGCAAGTATGCGCTTTGCCAGCGTGTCGTCCTGCAGGAGCAGCGGCGAGATGTTGATCGAAAGCTGGGGCGAGCCGTTCCAGTTGATGGCGTCGAGGCAGGCCTTGCGCAGCAGGTTAAATGTGAGGTCGCCGATCAGGCCGGTCGCCTCGGCGACGGGAATGAATTGATCGGGCATCACCATGCCACGCTCGGCGTGCTGCCAGCGGGCGAGGATTTCATAGCCGCAGACCTTGCCGGCGCCGAGTTCGACCAGCGGCTGGTAGAACGGCTCCATCTGGTCGTCGCGGATCGCGACCCAGACATCGTGTTCGAACACGGCGCGGTCGTGGACGCGCTTGTCCATCGCGGACTTGAAGAAGGCGAACCACCCGCGGCTGGAGTCCTTGGCGCGACGCTGGGCCAGTTCGGCGCGGCGGATGAGGGTTTCCGCGTCGCGGCCATCGGTCGGACCGACGGCGACGCCGGCAGTGGCGGAAATGCTCACTTCGTCCTCGGTGAGGACATGCGGCATCTCGATCGCGGTGAGTGTGGAGGAGAGCCAGTTCATCAGCTCTTCATCATCGCGGTCCTGCAGCACGACGGCGAACTGGTCGGCCTCAAGGCGCGAGACGAAGCCGTCGATGCCGGCGCGCAGGTTGAGCAGCTTGGAGACGCTCACCAGCAGCTCGTTGGCGACGGCGCGGCCATAGTGGTCGTTGAACGCCTTGAACTGGTCGATGTTGATCAGGATCATGGCCAGCGGCCGCGACCCGTCATTCTCGGCCAACTGGAAGTTGACCACGCCCTTGAGGTGGCGGCGGTTCGGCAGGCCGGTGAGCTGGTCATGCATGGCGAGGCGGCGGGCGCGCTCTTCCACCTTAACGCGGAGGCCGAGTTCCTTCACGGTCGCTTGCGAACGCGTGAAACCGTAGAGCGTGAGACCGAGGCCGGCGACGAAGATCGTGCCGAACACTGCGCCAAGCGGCAGGGCCTGATACTCGACGACCATGGTTTGCAGCTGCGCGAACACGTGGAGCTGCGTGGCGAGGATATAGCCGGCGGCAATGAAGCCGGCGAGCACCAGCAGATCGCGACGGACCTGGCTGCTGAGCTGGCGATTGATCACTGACCGCAATTGGCCAAACATACGGCGCATAACGCCCCCGATAATGATTATCGACATCAGGGTGCGACCCGAAGTTTAAGATTCCGGGGATTGGCTATCGTAAATTTACGCGATCCGCGTTCACCTGGCGGCTACGGTAAAGGTTAGCCGGCGCGGCGCTGGCGCAGGGCTTCCCAGTCGGTGCGGGCGAGTTCCCAGTAAATGGATGGACGCGTCGAGCCGTCGGGTCTTGTCGAAACAACTTCCCCCATTTGTTCGAAGCCGAGCCGCGAGAGCAGCCGGATGGAGCGATCGTTGTCGTGCGCGGTGGTTTCGCAAATGCGGTTAACGCCGAGTTGCTCGAA
>JAUYPV010000142.1 GCA_030697555.1 Hyphomonadaceae bacterium | reverse complement strand
TGGTGTCACCGCCCTCGTGGATCAGGACGACAATGGCCTCAACGCCTTGGCTGCGTAGCCTCGGCACGAGCGCGTTTATAGTTTCGGCTTCGTCTTTGAAGGTCATACCGGCACGGGCGGCAGGCGTAATCACGTCGGGGGTACCTTCGAGGGTGAGGCCGATGAAGCCGACTTTTACTCCGGAGAATTCGCGGACGGCAAAGGGCGGGAAGAGCGTCTCACCGCTGTCGAGGTAAGTGGAAGCGGCAAGATACTTGAAGTTGGCGCCTTCGAAGGGATCAGGACCCCTGCAGCCGTCAACCGGGTGGCAGCCCCCTTCCTGCATGCGGCGAAGCTCCTGCCAACCTTCGTCGAACTCGTGGTTGCCGACGGCAGCGAGGGCGAGGCCCATCTTCGATAGCGACTCAATGGTGGGCTCGTCATGGAACAGGCTGGAGAGCAGCGGGGATGCCCCGATGAGGTCGCCGGCGGCGACCATGATCGTGTTGGGCTGCTGGCTGAGCTGGGCGACAGCGGTTGCGAGGCGTGGAGCGCCGCCCGCGGGTGTTGAGCTCCATTTCGTCGGTTCGGCCGGATTGAAGACGTATGCGCCGCCGGAAGGCGGCTCGAGATTGCCGTGGAAGTCGTTGATGGCGAGGAGGTAGACCTCAACTGGAGCCCCGCCCGCGTTCATGCTCGCGCAGCCGCCGAGGGCAAAGAGGCTGGAGATCGCAGCAAATGTATTGCGCATTGCACGCCTCTGAATTTGTCCTTTCCGTTTAGGCGCGCGGCGCACGCGAATGCAAGCCGGCGCGTCCGCAGATTCGAGGCAACGTCCTGTTTGGGCCAACGGCAGTCATACGCGAGTGGGTGGCAATCGTCCGAAGTACGGCGGCATTCGGCCATTCGACCGGATCGTCGAACCCGCCAACGCAGCATGCCTATTTTTCAGCGAACGTAACTATACCCCCTTTCCAAGGGAGGCTCTCCATTTCCACGCCGGGGTGACATCCCACCCGCGTTCGAGTACCGAACCTCGAACCAGCCGGACCCGCCGCCCATGCATCACTTCGCCTACCGTAATGGCATCATGCACTGCGAGGATGTGTCGCTCGAGACGATCGCGCGCGACCTCGGCACGCCGACCTATGTCTATTCCGACGCGACGCTGCGGCGGCACTACAACGTGCTGGCCGAAGCCTTTCACGGCCTCGATTGCCTGATCGCCTACGCCGTCAAAGCCAACTCCAACCTCGGCGTCATCGCCACGCTCGCCTCGATGGGCGCGGGCGCCGATGTCGTCTCGGGCGGCGAGATGCTGAAGGCGATCAAGGCCGGCGTTCCGGCCAACCGCATCGTCTTCTCCGGCGTCGCCAAGACGGAAGAGGAAATGGCGCTCGGCCTCCAGCACGGCATCTTCCAGTTCAACGTCGAGAGCATGCCGGAACTCCAGCGCCTCTCCCGTGTCGCCACAAGCCTCGGCCTCCGCGCGCCTGTAGCCTTCCGCGTCAATCCGCACGTCGAGGCCGGCGGCCACGCCCACATCTCCACCGGCTCCGCCGAGCATAAATTCGGCATCGCCTGGCACGAGGCCGACATCTTCTTCGACGAAGCCAGCAAGCTCCCCGGCATCGACCCCGTCGGCGTCGCCGTCCACATCGGCAGCCAGATCATGCGCGTCGAGCCGCTGAAGGAAGCGTGGGAAAAGGTCGTCGCCCTGGTGCACCGCCTGCGCGCGCGCGGCTTCTCCATTTCGCGCGTCGATTTCGGCGGCGGCCTCGGCGTGCCCTACAAGGATGGCGATAATCCCGACTCACCCTCCGCCTACGCCCAGCAAGCCCGCGACGTGATCGGCCAGCTCGACGTCAAGCTGGTGGTGGAACCCGGACGGTTAATCGCCGGAAATGCCGGAGTTTTGATCTCGAAGGTCGAGTACGTCAAAGAGCGCGACGGCCGCACTTTCGTGATCCTGGACGCCGGAATGAACGACCTGATCCGGCCCGCCCTCTACGGCGCCTGGCACGAGGTCCTGCCGGTAAAAACCCCTGCACTTGGGGCTCCAAGGCGCGCTGTCGACCTGGTGGGACCGATCTGCGAAAGCACCGACCGGTTCGCCAAGGACCGCCCCATGCCCCCCCTCAAGGAGGGCGATCTGGTGGCTTTCATGACCGCCGGCGCATACGGCGCCACATTGTCGTCCCAGTATAATTCGAGACCACTGGTTGCAGAGGCGCTGGTTCGAGGCGATGCTTGCGAGGTCGTCCGGCGCCGGCCGACGTTCGATGAAATGACCGCCCTGGAACGGGCCCCGGATTGGATATCGAGTGGCTGACGGATCAGGCCTCAGACATAAGCTTGACGCCCGTATCTCGGCTGCGCGCCGCAGCCTGTTCTACCCCGCTCTCATCCGCGCCATCGGCCCCGCCGCGCTGTGGTTCGCCGCCTTCGCGATCTTCTGGCTGACCGGCCTCTATGGCCGCATGCCGCTCGAGGCGCAGGCGACCACCGGCGTCATCTTCTGGGCCGGCTTGGCCATCGGCGTTCTGATCGGCCTTCGCGTCTGGAAGTCCCCCACCGACGACGACGCCCGCGACCTGATCGACAGCGCCATCGAAGGCCGGCCGCTCTCCGTCTGGACCGACCGTCCCGCCCGCGCCGATACGCTCGGCTGGAAGCTCTGGCACGAACACCGCGACCGCATGGCGGCCCTCGCCGCGAAGCTCGGCCGCCTCGATGTCCGCCCGCACTGGCGCCAGGCCGACCCGCTCTTCCTGCGCGTCGTCACGCCGACACTGGTGATCATCGCCGTCATCGTCGCGAACGTGAATGCGCCCGAGCGGATGGCGAAGGGACTGTTCCCGGATTTCGGCGCCCTGTTCGGCGCGCACAAGCTCAACGTCGAAGCGTGGGTGACCCCGCCGGACTACACCGGCTCCGCGCCCTTCGTGCTGACGCCCGGCGAAGTCGCCAACGTTCCCGAACACTCGGAGATCACGCTCAGGGTCATCGGACCCGGCCGGCCCGAGATCAAGATCATGCCGAACGGCGCCCTCGGCGCGAGCCTGCATCCGCGCGCGGGCATCGACGGCGCCTATGAGTCGAAGATCGAAGTCGACCGCCCCATGAAGGTCGCGGTGCATTTCTGGGGCGAGCGCGCCAGCTTCCCCTTCACCGTCATCGACGACAAGACGCCGACCGTTTCCTTCGTCACGCCGCCCAAGCTGGGCGACGGCGACCGCACCGAGTTCAAGTACAAGCTCGCCGACGACTATGGCGTCGAGAAGCTGGAGCTGGTGCTCTTCGGCCGCAAGGACATTCCGGCCAGCGCCGGCAATGTTGAAGACACTGTCGTCATCGAGACCGCCAGCCTGGCGCCCAAGGAAGAGGAAGGCGATTACTCGCAGGATCTCGTCCGTCAACGCTGGGCCGGGCTCGACGTGATGGTGAAGCTGCGCGCGACGGATGCATCCGGCGCCTTCGGTGAAAGCGAAGCCGTTCCGTTCCACCTCATCGAGAAGATCTTCCTCCAGCCGATCGCCCGCGCCGTGCAGGAAGACCGCGCCGCCCTGCTCCGCGAATGGCGGCCCTACACGACGCCGGAAGGCGCCGATGATTTCACCGCCGTCAAAGGCACGGGCTACAACGCGCTCGCCGTCGAAGCGGCCTCGCGCCTGCGCTGGGCGCCGGAGGGCGTGAAGAAGTCCGTGATGCTGCTGCAGGCGCTGACCTGGCAGCCGGAAGACTATTTCGAAGACCCGATCATCTTCATGGGCCTGCACAACGCCATCGGCATCCTCGAATCCGCACGCGACAAGCCGGAGGCCGAAAGCGCCGAGGAACTGCTCTGGCAGATCGCGCTGCGCGCCGAGTACGGCAGCCTCTCCGACGCCACCGCGGCCCTCGAAGCCGCCCGTCGCGCGCTGGAAGAAGCGCTCCGCCGCGGCGCGAGCGAAGAAGACATCAAGCGCCTGATGGATATGTACGAGCAGGCGATCGAGAACTACCTCGCGGCCCAGATGGCCGACGCGATCCGCAATGGCCGCGTGCAGCAGGGCCAGCAGGGCGGCCAGCAGCAGGGCGGCGGCATGCAGATGGGTGACGACGAGCTCACCCGCATGCTCCAGGCGCTGCGTGACCTCGCCGAGACCGGCGCGCGCGACCAGGCCCGCCAGCTCCTCTCCGACATGCAGAAGATGCTGGAGAAGATGGAGAACATGCAGCTCCAGATGGGTGGCGGCGGCGGACAGCAGGGCCAGAACCAGGACGGTCCGATGAGCCGCGCTCTCAACCGTGCGTTGCAGGAAACCAACCGCGCGATGAACGACCAGCGCGACCTCAACGACCAGACCGAACAGGCCGAACGCCAGGGCGACGCCCAGCGCGGCCAGCAGCTCGCCGACCAGCAGCGCCAGCTCCGCGAACGCCTGGAAAACCAGATGCGCTCCGGCGGCGGCCAACCTCAACAACCGGGACAACAACCGGGACAACAGGGACAAGGCCAGCAGGGCCAAGGCCAACAACCCGGCCAGGGTCAGGGCCAACAACAGGGACAAGGCCAGCAACCGGGCCAAGGCCAACAAGGACAGGGTCAAGGCCAGCAAGGCCAAGCCCCAGGCCAACAACCGGGCCAGGGACAACAAGGCCAGGGACAAGGCCAACAAAACGCCGACCGAGGCGGCACCGGCGGCGCGCCGGGACGTCCGGGCGTCGACGCCGACGGCCGCTATGGCCAGGAGAACGCGCGTTCGCGCCAGCTGCTCAGCCGCGCCATCGATATGCAGAAGCGCGCCGAGGAAGCGCTGCGCCGCGGAGACTTCGCCGCGGCGCGCGAAGCCCAGCAGCAGGCGATGAGTTCGCTGCAGGACCGCTCCAGCGAACTCGCCCGCCTCAACGACGAGAACGATCCGGACGCCAAGGAAGCGCGTGACGAGCGCGACATCCTCGGCCGCCTCAACAATGGCGAGAGCGGCTACGGCGACACGGTGAAGATCCCCGAAGAGATGGAGCGCCAGAAAGCGCGCGACATCCTCAACGAGATCCGCCGCCGCGCCGGCGACCGCACACTGACCACCGAAGAGCTGCAATACCTGCAGCGCCTGCTGGACCGGTTCTAGGCCCCTTTTTTCCAGGCAGGGCGGCCCGATGGCGCACGATCATCACGATCACCCAGAAGACGGGCACGAGGACGATCACGACAACGAATTCGATCCCATGACTGCGCGCGTGAAGGCGCTGGAGACCATCCTCGTCTCCAAGGGCCTGATCGATCCCGCCGCCATCGACGCCATCGTCGAGACCTACGAGCACAAGGTTGGACCTCGCAACGGCGCGAAAGTCGTCGCCGAGGCGTGGAGCAATCCCGGCTTCGCCGACTAGCTAAGGCGCGACGCCACCGCCGCCATCGCTTCGCTCGGCTACACGGGCCGGCAGGGCGAACACATGCAGGCCGCGTTCAACACGCCCGAGACGCACAACCTCGTCGTCTGCACGCTGTGCTCCTGCTATCCATGGACCGTGCTCGGCCTGCCGCCTGTCTGGTACAAATCTCCACCCTACCGCTCCCGCGCCGTCAGCAACCCGCGCGGCGTGCTCGCCGAATTCGGCCTTGAGCTTGCCGTGGACAAGAAAATCCGCGTCTGGGATTCGACAGCCGAACTCCGCTACCTGGTCATTCCGGAACGCCCTGCGGGCACGGAAAACCTCACCCGCGAACAATTGGCCGACCTCGTCACGCGCGATTCCATGATCGGAACCGGCCTCGCAAAGGCGCGCGCATGAACGGCCCGCACGATCTCGGCGGCAAGCCCGGCTTCGGCCCTGTCACCCCAGAGCCCAACGAACGCGCCTTCCACGCCGACTGGGAAAGGCGCGCGATGGGCATGACGCTCTGCTCCGGCGCGCTCGGCGCATGGACGCTCGACGAAAGCCGCCACGCCCGCGAGTCCCTGCCGCCCGACGTCTATCTCAACTCAAGCTATTACCGCATCTGGACCCTCGGCCTCGAAACGCTTCTCCAGCGCCACGGCTTCCTCACCGCCAACGACCTCAAGGCCGGACAGCCGATCGACCCGGCTCCAAAGCCGAAGTGCATTCTCAAGGCCGAAGGCGTATCCGCCGCAATGGCGCGCGGCGGCCCCTGTGACCGGAAGATCGACACCACACCGCGCTTCGCAGCGAGCGACCGCGTCCGCACCCGCAACGTAGAACCCACCGGCCACACGCGCCTGCCCACCTATGCTCGCAACAAGGCCGGCGTCATCGAAGCCGTCCGCGAAGCCTACGTCCTGCCCGACACCAACGCTCACGCACAGGGCGAGAACCCCGAATGGGTCTACACCATCGTCTTCGAAGGCCGCGAGCTCTGGGGCGCCGGCGCCGCGCCCGGCCACACCGTCAGCATCGATGCGTGGGAGAGCTATCTTGAGCCCGCCTGATGCCAACGAACGGGTCTTTGATGAACCCTGGCAGGCCACCGCCTTCGCCATGACCGTCGCCCTGCACGAACGCGGCCTCTTCACCTGGACCGAATGGGCCGAAGCCCTGGGCCAGGAAGTGAAACGCGGCGACGCCTACTACAACGCCTGGCTCCGCGCGCTCGAAAAGATACTGGCCGCCAAGAGCGCCGCCGCCCCGCAAGAAGTCGATCGCTTCGCAGCAGCCTGGGAACGCGCAGCCCACGCCACGCCGCACGGCCAACCCATCGTGCTGGAAAACGATCCCAAAGCGGACGCTAGGAGCCCTTGATCGCCCCGACAAACGGCAGCCCGCGCATCGCGCCGGCGTCGTCCATGCCGTAGCCGACGAGATAACGCGCAGGCGCATCCCACGCCCATGCATCGAGGCCCTCCGGCGCGGCGTCGGGTTTGCGGGCGAAGACGCAGGTGAGAACCTCGCTCGCGCCCTTGTGCAGCATGTGGTCGCGCGCGAATGCGATGGTGCGGCCCGAGTCGAACACATCGTCGATCAGCAGGATGCCGCGTCCCTCGACCGGGCGCATGACGTCGGCATGGATCAGCATACGGCCCGAACTTTCGCGGGCGTCGGCATAGCTTTGCAGCCAGAGCGCGTCGAAGCCAATGTCGATGCCTCGGCGCGAGAACGCCCGCATCAGGTCCGCCGCAAATGGCGTCGCGCCCAGCAGGATCACGACCGCTGTCCACGAGCCCTTCGACAGGCGCGGCGCAAGGCTGTCGGCCAGCGCCTCGACGCGGGCGTGAATATCGGCCTGCGTCAGCAGCGTATCGACAGTGTCAGTGATCGGCGGCCTCCACCTTGACCGGTTCGGCACGGGTATCCGCAGCATCGCCGCCGCCATCGCCGCCCGACCAGCCGGGCTCCTGATAGCCTTCGTCCCCCTCGCGCAGGACTTTCGGATCCTTGAGCGCGGGACCAGCTGTCTTGGCTGCAGGTTTCGGCGGCGCCGGTATCGCCTGGCCTTCGGCGGTCTCGACGACACTCTGGCTGCCGTCCAGCTTCTGGCCCGGTTTCGGCGCGAACGTCACCGTCAGGCGGAACGCTTCGATCGGCGGCGCCTCGGAGCGCGAGGAGAACTCCACACGCTCGCCCGGCCCCAGTGCATCAACGGTAAGCTTGTCGGTCCACTCGTGAACCTTCTTGCCGCCCTCGTCGCGCAGGATGATGCGGATCAGCGGCGTCTGCTGCCGCTCCTCGCTGTCGTTCACCACCGAACCCGTGACGGTGACGACCGGCGTCGTGCCGTCGAACGAACGCTTCGGCTCGACGTCCTGCAGCGCGAGGCCGTAGCGGTTCACCTCGAGTCCGACCATGCGATAGAGAGAAGCCGCCTTCGGGAAAGCCTCCGAGATCGCGTTGCGGTAGAGAACGGCGCCGCCGGCGGCGGTGGCGAACACAGCGAAGCTCGCGCCCCAAGCGATGGTGGCGGCCCGGCCGCGGTCGCGCTTGCGGCGTGCGTGCTCGCGCGCGCGGAACTCTGCATGCGGCCCGGCGCGTGCGGCGGAATTGGCGGCGGCTGTCTGGCGCAGGCGTTCCACCTGTTCGCGCGTGAGACCGGTGTTCTCGGCAGGCGCCGGCGCGCCTTCTTCCTGCACTTTTGCGAACCAGGAATGCCCACAGGACGCGCAGCGCACGCGACGGCCGTCCTTACCGACGGCGGTGTCGTCGGCGAAGTAGCGCGTATCGCAGGACGGGCAGACCAGGATCATCAGGCTATCGGAATCATGGGACCGGTTAATATAGTCCAATTCGGGCCAGAATCTGAACTATCGATGGCGCCTCGGGAAGACATGGCTGAACGCGACCAACCCCTTGATGAACCAGCGGTTCGATTCGACCGCGTAAGCCTCACTTATGGGCCAGAAGCGGACGTTTTGGCGGACGTTTCGCTGCAGCTTAAGCCCGGATCGATGACATTCCTCACAGGCCCCTCGGGGGCCGGCAAGTCCACCTTGCTGAAGATGACCTACCTCGCATTAAGGCCTTCCACGGGCAGGGTGTCACTATTCGGCATCGACACGGGTAAATTGAACAGGCCGACCGCCGCCCGGCTCAGGCGGCGGATCGGGGTCGTTTTCCAGGAATTCCGGCTGCTCGATCACCTGACCGCCTATGAGAACGTCGCCCTGCCGCTGCGGGTCGCGGGCGACAATGAGAAGCGTTACCGTGGCGACGTGATCGATCTCCTCAAATGGGTGGGCCTGGGCGACCGCCTCGACGCGCGCCCCGCCACCCTCTCCGGCGGCGAGAAGCAGCGCGTCGCCATCGCCCGCGCGGTCGTAGTGAAGCCCGACCTCATCATCGCCGACGAACCGACGGGCAATGTCGACGAAGAAATGGGCGACCGCTTGCTGCGCCTCTTCCGCGAACTCAACAAGCGGCTCAACACCACGCTCCTGATCGCCACGCACGATCTCAACATGGTGCGCAAGGCCAAGGCCGACGTGCTGCGCCTCGCCGATGGCATGGTGGTGCGCCAGCCCGCGCCGCCGCCAGAACCGAAAGTAACACCCGCATGAAAATGCGGAGTTCGGTCTCTCCCTTGCTCCCGCGCGAAGATGCACGCGAGGCCGCGCTGTTCTTCGTGGTGTGCGCCTTGTGCTTCCTCGCCGCCCTGTCAGGCCTCGTCGCGCGCTCGGCCTATGCGGCGGCGGACTCCTGGACCGACCAGGTCACTGGCCAGATCACCATCCGCGTGCGCGGCACGGATGCAGACACATCGAAAGCCGTCGAGCTTGTGAAGCAGACCAGCGGCATCGTCTCCGCCAGCGCGCTCACACGTGAAGAAGCCGAAGACCTGCTCCGTCCCTGGCTCGGCGCATCGGGCGTACCCGCAGACCTGCCCCTGCCGCATCTCATCGCCGCGGAGGCCGCGCCGGGCGTCACCGGCATCGGCGAAGCGCTCACCGCAAAGCTCTCCGCCGCCGACCTCGACGTCACGGTCGACGACCACGTCGTCTGGTCGACCGACGTGAAGCGCGCGACCGATTCGGCCGGCCTCGTCGCCCTCATCGCCGTCGGCCTCCTCGGCGCGACCGCCATCGCCGTCATCGCCTTCGCCACCCACGCCACTCTTCTCGCGCGGCGCGACATGGTGGAATTGCTGCATCTGACGGGCGCAAAGGACAGTTTCATCTCCAGCCTGTTCGAGCATAGGTTCCTGATGCTGGGCGTGCAGGCAGGCGCTTTGGGCGCCCTATTGGCGTTCGGCGCTGCAGCGTTCATCCTGTTCGTGGTCAAGCAGTCCGACCAGAATATCTGGCTCCTGCCTCAATTGTCCCTGTCCCTCGCGGACGGGCTCATCCTGGGACTGGCGCCTCTGGTCGCGGGTGTTGCAGCGATGTTTGCCGCGAAAGTGACCGTGATGCGGTCGCTTTCGGATATGCTCTGACGGGAGATGGTCTGACCCCTTGCGCACGGCGGCTCGCATATTTGTCCTGGTTCTAGTCGTGGCCCTGCTGGCCGCCGGCTGGGATTTCTCGCGCTTTGTCGACCGCGCCGACCAGGCCGTGACGCCCGATCCTCCGATCAACGCCGACGCGGTGACGGCGCTCACCGGCGCCTCCAACGCCCGCATCATCGCAGCCGTGCAGCTTGCGGACTCGCTCCAGTTGCCCCTGCTGATCTCCGGCGTGCATGTGGATACGACCGCCGCGGACATCGCGGAAATCACCGGCGTCGACGTCACCGAAATCCAGTGCTGCGTCACGCTCGGCCGCGCCGCAGCGACCACCGAAGGCAATGGCTCGGAAGTCGCCGAATGGGCGCGACGCCACAATGTGATGCGCATCATCGTCGTGACGTCGGAGTATCACATGGACCGCGCGCTGCTCGAACTGCGACGCGCCATGCCGGAGGCCTATTTCATTCCACATGCCGTCACGACGACGAAGGTGCGCCCCGCCGACTGGCATCGGGATCCCGCAACCGCGCGCCGGCTCGTGGAAGAGTGGGCGAAGTTCCGCATCGCCGCGATACGCCCCGCGCCGCCGCCCGCTGAACCGCTGACCTCGGCCAAGCCAACTCCGGACCGCGCAGCATGATCTTCCTGCGCTCCCTTCTCTACCAATTCTGGTTCTATCTCTCGATGGGACTGATCGGCCTGCCGGTCCTGCCCTTCGCGCTGGCGTCACGCGACGTATCGATGAAGGCGATCAAGTTCTGGGCCCGCACGCAAAGCGCGGCGCTGTATGTTCTTTGCGGCATCAAGACCGAATTCCGCGGCCTGCACAATCTTCCGCCCGGCGCCAGCATCATCGCGATGAAGCACCAATCGACCTACGACACCATCGCGCCCTTCCTGTTCATCGAAGACCCCGCCTACATCCTGAAGAAAGAGCTGCTGAAGCTGCCCGTGTTCGGCACCTACGCCTCGCGCGTCGGCATCGCGATCGACCGCAGCGGCGGCGTCCGCACCATGAAGAACATGCTGAAGGCGGCGAAGGAAGCAGGCGCCAATGGCCAGCAGATCGTGATCTTCCCGGAAGGCACGCGCCAGCCGGTGGATGCGCCAACAGAGCTGAAGCCCGGCGTGGTGGCGATGTACAACGACCTCGCCATCCCCTGCGTGCCGGTCGCGCTGAACACCGGCCTCTGCTGGCGCGGCTCAGGCTTCCTGCGCCGCCCCGGCCACGTGGTCTTCGAAGTCCTGCCGCCGATCGAACCCGGCCTCGAGCGCCGCGCCCTCACGCAACGCCTGAAGGAAGCCCTCGACCCGGCCACCGCCCGCCTCGTCGCCGAAGGCCGCAAGGCACAGGGCAGACACGCTTTGCCGATCCCGCCGCCCATCGAGCCGAAAGTGCAACCGGAACAGGGCGCCTAGCTACTTCTTCTCGTCAATGTCGCGCCCGAAATTCGGCGCCGCCGTATCCTGCCCCGCGTCGATGATCGAGCGGCGGATGCCACGCGCATGCGTGAACACGTCGAACAGCGTCTTGCCGTCCGAATTGCGGATCGCTTTCCGAAGCGCCGTCAGGTCGTCGTCGAAACGCCCCAGCACTTCCAGCACCGCTTCCTTGTTGTTGAGGAACACGTCGCGCCACATCGTCGGGTCTGAGGCAGCGATCCGCGTGAAGTCGCGAAAGCCGGCGGCGGAGAATTTCACCACCTCGCCTTCGGTCACGCTCTCCATGTCGTAAGCCGTCGCGACGATGTTGTAGGCGATGAGGTGCGGCAGGTGGCTCGTCACCGCCAGCACGAGATCATGCCGCTGCGCATCCATCCGCTCGACCTTCGAGCCGAGCTTCTCCCAGAACGCCGCAAGCCGATCCGTCGCCGCCCGATACTCGGCATCGCCACCGCCATCCGGCGTGATGATGCACCAGCGCCCTTCGAACAGCGCCCCGAACCCCGCATCCGGCCCGGACTTCTCCGTCCCCGCGATCGGATGGCCCGGAATGATGTGCACGCCGGGCTTTGCCGCCGCGTGCAGCTCCTTTGCCACGCTGCCCTTCACCGAACCGACATCCGTTAGGATCGCGCCAGCTTTCATCGCTGCCGCGCTGTCCCGCCCGGTCTGCCCCATCGCGCCCACCGGCACGCACAGGAACACCGCATCCGCATCGCGCACCGCGTCAGCGATCGTCGCCCGCACATCGCCCAGCCCGATCTCGCCCGCGCGCTTCAGCGACGCCGCATCCATGTCAAAGATCGAAACCGCGCCCGCCGCGCCCTTCTCCATTGCGCCACGCGCGATGGATCCGCCGATCAGCCCCGCGCCGATGATGGCGATGCGCTCGAACACCGCGCTCATTTGCCGGCCATGAACGTCTTGAGATGCGCCAGCACCGCATCGTTGCCGTCCACCGTGCCCACCGAAATGCGCAGGTGATGCGGCATGCGATACCCGGCCAGCGACCGCACGGTCACGCCGCGCTGCTTGAGATATTCCAGCGCGTCAGCCGCCGTCTTGCCCTTGGTCTCGGCAAACTTCACGACGCAGAAATTGCCCACGCCGTCGATGACCTCGAGCCCCAGCGCCTTGAGACCATCGACCAGCCGCGGCAGCTCCTTGTCATTGTGCGCCAGCGATTCCTGCGTGAACGCCTCGTCCTCCAGCGCCGCAATCGCCACGGCTTGCGCCACAAGGTTGACGTTGAACGGCATCCGCACGCGCTCGATCGCTTCGATCACATGCGCCGGCGCATACGCCCAGCCGACCCGCAAACCCGCCAGCCCGTAGAGCTTCGAGAACGTCCGCGTCAGCATCACATTTTCCGACTGTGTCGCCAGCTCGATCCCCGACGCATAGTCGTTCTTCCGCACGAACTCGGCATACGCGCCATCGAGCACCAGCAGCACGTTCGCCGGCAGCGCCGCATGCAGCCGCTTAACCTCGTCATAGGCGAGGTAGGTCCCCGTCGGATTGTTCGGATTGGCCAGCCAAACGATCTTCGTCTTCGGCGTCACGGCCTTCAGGATCGCATCGACGTCGGCGGTAAAGTTCTTCTCCGGCACCTCGATAACGGTCGCGCCCTGCTGCTGGCCGAGGATCGCGTAGATCGCAAACGCGTGCTGTGTCGAGATCGCCTCATCGCCTGGCCCGAGATACGCCCGCGCGATCATGAGGAAGACTTCGTCCGACCCCGCGCCCACCACGATGCGGCTAGCGTCGAGCCCGTTCTTCTTCGCGATCGCCGCCTTCAGCGCATGCGCCCCGCCATCCGGATAGATTTCCAGTTTGCTCGCCATTTCGGCATAGAGTGCGCGCGCCTTGGGCGAAGCGCCGAGCGGGTTCTCGTTGGAGGCAAGCTTGTAGCTCGGGCCCTTGCCGGGTTTGGGCGCTTCGCCCGGCACATAGGTCTTCACCTTCGCAAGCTGCGGCAGAGGTTCTGGCTTGTCGGTCATAGGCGTGGGGATCCAGGTGGCCTTAAGGCCGTGGCCGTACCCCGACAATGCGCAGCCCGTCCAGTCCCGCCTTCCGGGCCAGCTCGATCCGGCGGTC
>JAUYPV010000135.1 GCA_030697555.1 Hyphomonadaceae bacterium | reverse complement strand
CGACGCGGCGGGCGCGTGCGATATCCGGCCCGTCATGGGCGATTGCGACCGGTGCGGGCGCGAGAACCGCAAGAACCAGAGCCGCTGAAACGAGTTTGCGCATGAACCCCTCCGTCTGACCGGAAGAGGCATGCCGCGATTGCATCACAGGCCGATGACGGTCGGCTAGATCGTGGTGATCAAAGACTTCTTCATGACCGCGCCTAGACGAAGGGGAGCGCAGCTCCCCTTCGCTCGAAATCAACGGAACAGGCGAGGCGCGAAGTCGTGCAGGTATTTGCGCCAGTTGTCCCAAGTGTGCCCGCCATCGGTTTCATGACGCACATACTTCACGCCGTGAAAATCGAGCAACGCCATCGTGTATTCCGTGTAGGGCTTCACGAAATCGTCCGTGCCCCAAGCGATATAGAGCAGGTTAAGGCTTTTCGCCTTGGCGATCTGGTCTGCAAAGCGCTGCTGGAACACGTCGCTGAAGAAACCCGAGCTGAACACGCCGATGTAGCGGAACTTGTCCAGATTCGTCAGGCCGATGTTGAGCGTCTGCCCGCCGCCCATCGAAAGCCCCGCGATCGCGCGCGACTTGGCGCTGGCGCGGACGCGATAGTGGCTTTCGACATATGGCATGACACCTTCAACGAAGTCCCGGGCGTAGGGATCGACAGCGGGATCTCCGCCGATGGCGGGAACAGCACCGACACCTGGGCGCGGCGGCACATGGCCGTGCGGCATGACGACGATCATCGGCACGGCGCGCTTGTCGGCGATCAGATTGTCCATGATGAAATTGGCGCGCCCGACCGAGGACCACGAGTCGTCGGAGTCGCCGCCGCCATGGAGCAGATAGAACACCGGATAGTCCTGATTGCCCTTCTCGTAGCCAGGCGGCGTGTAGACGTGCATGCGCCGGCCCTCGGGGAACTCGGGCGAGGTGTAGTAGATTTCTTCGACTTTGCCGTGCGGCACGTCGCGGCGGTCTTCTCCGGCCGGCGAACCATCGATGTGCACGAGGCTCATCACCGTGGTGTTGGTGGTGGAGACATTCGGGTTGCGCGGGTCAGCGACCCCGACGCCGTCGACGTTGAAATTGTAGCGATATGTGCCATTCGGCGGAGTGAGCATGACGCTCCACACACCATTCTCGCCCTTGGTCAGCGCCGGCGGGCTGGCGGGGTTCACCATGTCGGAACCGCCGACCACGACTTTCTGCGCGTTGGGCGCGAAGAGCCGTAGTGTAACGGCGCCATTGGCGGTGACTTCCGGCGACACCAGAGTCGCGTTTGGCGTCGGCGGCGCCTGCGGGCGGTTGATCGGCGCTGGCGGAATCGGCGGGGCTTGCGCAGACGCGATGACGCCGGTCGTCCACAATGCCAGGCCGCCGAGCGTAGCCGCGAGGAGCTTAGTTGCTTTCATGACGTCCTCCCAGTCGGCTCTTCGGCCGACATCCATCCCTCATGTTTGGCAGCGTTGATAGCGCTGTCAACATTGATGAGTCATAGGCCCGGCTGATTGATCTAAACTTCCTGCGAGTAGCTCGTGAATGTTCGTTAGCTCGCCGGCCGATGGCGGGCTCCGTAAAGCGCGGCGATCGTCTCGCGCAACGCGACGTCAAGATCCTCGGATGTAAGGGCCGGTCCGACGCGGATGCCGGCGTCGCCGTGCATCCATGCTCCCGCACATGCAGCGTCGAATGCTTCCAGCCCCTGAGCCAGCAGGCCGCCGATGACGCCGGCGAGGACGTCGCCCGTGCCAGCGGTGGCGAGGAAGGGCGTGGCGTGGGTGTTGACGACGGCGCGGCCGTCGGGCGCGGCGATGATTGTGTCGGGGCCCTTGAGGAGCACGACGGCGCTGGCCTGTGCCGCGGCGGCGCGAACGGCTTCGATGCGATTTGAGCTGCTGGCGAGAACCCCCGGGAAGAGGCGTTCGAACTCACCGGCGTGCGGTGTGAGGACCGTGGGTGCTACAAGGATGGCGCGCAGCGCATCGGCCTGCCCGGCGAAGACGGTGAGCGCGTCGGCATCGAGAACGAGCGCGCGTCCGGCCTTGGCGAGGGCGTCGACATTGGCGCGAGTGGTGGGCGTGACGCCGGCGGCGGGGCCGATGATCACCGCGGTTGCTTTCTCGGAAAGCGCCAGCAGTTCGCCCTGCCCTGCGAAACTGGCGGTCATCACAGCAGTGACGGACGCAGCGGCGACAGCGAGCGCGCTGGGCGGACAGAGCAGCGTGACGAGTCCCGCTCCGGCGCGGAGGCCGGCCTGGGCGGCAAGGCGCGCGGCGCCTGTTGAGCCGACGCCGCCGGTTACGACGGCGAGACGCCCGCGCTGATGCTTGTGCGAGGAGGCTTCCGGCCAGCGCAGGCTGGAGGCCCAGAGAGCGGGTGAGTTCTCCATCAGTCTGTGGCCGCTCACATGCTCGACGAAAGGACCGAAGCCGATCTGCGCGACGACGATCTCGCCCGAGAGCGAAGCCGCAGGCTCGAGGACGTGAGCAGGCTTCTTGGCGCCGAAGGTGACGGTGACATCGGCGCGGATGGCGGGGCCTGCGACGGCGCCTGTATCGCCCGAGACGCCGGACGGCACGTCGATCGCGACGACTTTCGCGCCGGAAGCGTTCACCTGCTCCACCGCGAATGCAGCTTCGCCCGACAGAGGCCGCGAGAGGCCGGCGCCGAACAGGCCGTCGAGCAAGATATCGTCCGGCGCGAGGCGAAGATCTTCGAGCGGCGAGTGACCGCCCGTCCAGTGGCGCGAGGCTTCGGCGCCTTCGTTCGTCCGAGCGCGGGCCGGCGCGAGTTCGTAGAGGGCGACGGTGCGTTCGAGATCGAGAAGGCGCTGCGCCGCCACGAAGGCGTCTCCGCCATTGTTGCCAGGACCGGCGAGCACGACGACGCGTCCTTCGGGGAACTCCGCGTGCAGCACGTCGGCGCACGCCTGCCCCGCTTTGCGCATCAAGTCCCACAGCGAGACGCCCGCCTTCACCGCTTCCTGCTCGGCGGCGCGGACTTCATCGCAGGTGAGGATGGCGGTGGTCATTGCTGTTCGCTTCTTATGCGTGTGGCGATCTCGAGAAGTCGTTGCACACCCTCTGCAGAACACCACTCCGTCGGTCGAGTACGCGGAAAGGCGTCAACGACCGCGGTCACTTCGCGACTTAGTGCTTCGACTGCCGGATTCCGATGCCGCAGAGACGTGAAGTCGTCCCATTCCCACGGACCAACAGCGCCGCTGACGAAACGCTCGATCAGGTCAGCGGTTGCCAGCAGTTCTTCGCGCGTGGTGGGCTTTGCTCTCATACGCGCCGCGCGACCAGCGTCACCCAGCGTGCTTCCCTGCCATCCTCTGTCCTGTCCCACACAATCTCCAACCCGTGGCGAACGAGCATGGCTTCCATCTCTTCACGGGGCCACATCACGATATGGTAGTCGCCGGTTGGTTCCACATTGACGCGCTCGCCGTCGCCGAGCTGAAACGAGAACAGCAGCAGGCCGTCCGGAACAAGCGCGGCAGCTATCCGCGCGATCACGCCATCCACCAGCGGTCGCGCAATGTGCTGGATCACGTAAAGCGCGACGAGACCGTGATACGGGCCGCCAAGATCGTCTTCGATCAGGTCCAGCCGCTCCACGCGCTTGCCCCGCTTTGCCTGGACAGCGATGAACCCTTCCGAGATATCGGTGCGCCGCACGGTGAGGCCGCGGCCTTCCATGACGTCCGCATCCCAGCCCGGCCCAGACGCAACTTCGAGAACGCGCCCCTTCGGCTTCATACGTGCCATGAACAGATCGAGCGCCTCGACGCGGGAATCGAAATGGCTTCCCCGCGTCACCTCGGCATAGCGCTCAGCGTAAGCGTCATACGCCTCAACCGTTCGCTGGCTCTCGTCCGCAGGATCAGAAGGCATCGTCAACCCTCCATTCTGAGTAGCTCAGGTCACCACAGTCGCCGCTTCGGAGCCAAGCTCCGTTACCACGAGCTTGCCCCCTCGCCGCGCAAGCTTGGTGATGGAGCAGTGGCCCGGACGGAAGACGACGACGCGATCGTCGCCAGTGAGCAGGCCTACGATCGCGTTGATGGCGACGAAGTGGGAGAAGACGGCGGTTTCGTCCTGGACCTTGTCGACGGCGGCGAGCGCATTGGCGCGCCAGGTGTCGTACTCCGGG
>JAUYPV010000132.1 GCA_030697555.1 Hyphomonadaceae bacterium | reverse complement strand
ACCGGATCGTCATCAACCAGCAACAGGCGTAGCCGCATCGGCGGCGTAGATCCTGTGTCCGCTTCCTCTACGGTCGGCGCAATGTCGGGCGGCGCTGGAAAGCTCAGGCGCGCCACGGTCCCTTGGCCGAGGACCGATCGGATATCCAATTCCGCGCCATGACGCTGGGCTACACCATAAACCATGGCCAGCCCAAGACCGGTGCCCCGCTCGCCCTTGGTCGTGAAGAAGGGCTCCAGGCAGCGTCGGCGTGTTTCCTCATCCATACCTGCGCCATTGTCTTCCACCTCGACGTCGGCCACGCCGGATCCACCGTCATTGGTGATCGTGGCCTTGGTGCGCACAGTCAGGCAACCGCCCTGGGGCATCGCATCGACGGCGTTGAAGACAAGGTTGATCAGCGCCTCGCGGATTTCGCTTTCCACTCCCATGGCCGGCGGCAGGTCATCTGCAAGTTCGGTCTCAACCTGGACAACGACGCCCCGCTGCATGGCCATGTCGCTCCAGCGCGCCTTGGTCAGGTCAAGAACTTGCCGGACGAGATCGTTCAACCTGACTGGCGCGAGAGCGAGCTGAGGCTCGCGCTGACGATAAAACTCTTTCATGCGCGAGATGGTCTGGGTCACGTCCCCGACTGCACGCTGGATGATCTCGAGGTTGCCGCGAACGGACGGGCTGAGATTTGCTTCAGTTTCCAGCATCGACTCCGTATAAAGAGCAACCGGGGAAAGGGCGTTGTTGATGTCGTGAGCGATCCCACTCGCCATCTGGCCCAGCGCCCGCAGCCGCTCTTGCTGCGTGACCGCTTCCTGGGATTGGCGCAGATCGTCATAAGCCTGTTGAAGCGCCTGGTAGATTTGCGCTTGATGCGAGGCCAGCGCGACGTGCTCGCTCAATTGCCGGAGAAACTCGCACTCTCCGCTTGAGAAGGATTCTGCTTGCCGGCGCCCTACGATGAGCGCGCCAAAGACCTTGCTTTCGACCTGCAGCGGCGCCGCCACAAAGGCGGAGAGGCCGCCTCGCGCCAGGCGCTGTGGGAATGGAAAGGCTGATTGAGAGATATCAGGTTCATAGACAAGCTGACCCGTTACGCAGCGCGCAAGTCCGTTCTCGTCTATATCGATGCGCGCGCGTTCCGACATGGCAAGACTAAGAGCGAGCGGTGCGCTCTTTGCGCCCACGTGCGCGACATCCAAGACATTATCTGTGCGGTCATAGAGGCAAAGGCAGGCGAAATCGGCGGGAAGCTGATCCTCGATGCTTCGCACGACAACCTGAAAGATGCTCTCGATGTCCTCGCGTTCGCCGATCGCCCGCGTGATCTGGTCGAGCAGACTCATGCGCTCCAGCTGAGTTCGCAGCTTCGCTTCGGCAGCCTTGCGCTCGGTAATATCGCGAGCGAAGCCGCTGAACGTTACTGTTCCCTTCGTCCGTATGGCAGTGATGGAAAGCTCGACCGGGAACTCGTGGCCATCGCGGTGAAGCGCCGAGATTTCGATCCGACGATTAAGGATACGCGCTTCGCCCGTGGCAAAATAGCGAGCCAGACCATCCCGATGGCCAGCGCGATGAGGCTCGGGTATGATGAGTTCTGCAAGTGGCCGGCCAAGCACTTCCTCACGCGTCCAGCCGAAGGTCTTTTCTGCCTGTTGGCCCCAATCGATAACTGCGCCTGCACTGTCGATGCTGATAGCGGCGTCGAGCGCAGTCTCGACAATCAGGCGAGCGCGCTCTTCGCTTTCGGCCAGCGCCTCCCGGGCGCGTTTGAGATCAGTGATGTCAGTCGAGATGCCAAACACCGCGTAAGGCCGGCCGTTATCGTCTCGAAGCGGCGCCTTCACAGAGATGTAGCTATGCACTCCATCGTCCTGAGGCGCCTGTTCTTCCTCCGTCAGCGCGCGGTCGGCGCGCGCGACACGCTCGTCCAAAGCGCGAAATGCGTCTGCCTCTTCTTTAGTGAAGAGGTCGTAGTCGGTCTTGCCAATCACAGCCGCACGGTCGATGCGGAATATCTCGGCATAGCGCCGGTTGATCAGAAGGTAGCGCCCATCCAAGTCCTTGACGTAGACGACAGCGGGCGTGTTTTCGATGATGGCTTGGAGAAGGTCGTGGCTCTTGCGTCGCTCGGCCATCTCGGCGACGAGCTGGTTGTTCGTCGTCCGTAGCTGAGCGGTTTGCTCCCGAACACGCGCATCTAATTCCGCGTTAGAGCTCGCAAGCTTGGATTCAGCGCGGATGCGCTCAGCTATGTCTTGCGAGGCCATCTGCATCACGAACAGCAACAACACCAGTTGCGCCGCGGCCCGACCGAGATGGGCGATCATGGCTGGCGCGTCCGCCGGCGCCCGCGAATAGAGCATCACGGCGTTGGCAAGGAAGAGCGTTGCGGCCAGCCAAACCAGAGGCGGAACGAGACGGTCAGACTCGCGCAGGCGCCACGCCGCGAAGGCAACGGCCGCCCACAACATAGGCGATAGGATGACAGCCGGACGCGTAATGCCGAACAGGGTGGGCTGCGTGTAAGTTGGCAGTTGCTGGAAGGCGAAAAAGAGTACGGCCGCAAGGATGGTCATCGCCACGGCATAGGCGATCAGACCCTTTGAACCGCGGCGCGTCATCCACAGCGCGGCCCCGATGCCGGTGGGGAGAAGATGCGTGGATGGCGGCCAAGTCGCCGGCCGCAGAAAGCCTCTGATTTGAGCGATCGGCTCAAGCGGGCCGGACCACTCCACCGTCACAAGGACATGGATCAGATTGAGAAGAAAGGTGAGGCCAAAGACGATGGCCAGCCGCCCGGGCAATGGCTTTCCGGTATGCGACGCTGTGTTCCAAAAAAGCAGCGCAAGCACGCCCGACAGCAGGACGAGCGCCGTGTCCAGGATGATATGAAGGTTGGGATAGTCGCCCTGGCCAATCGCCAGCAAGACCGCGCCTAGAGCAGCGATACTCAACCCGCTGATCGCCGAAAGCGGAAACGACGCCTTGCTGTTTTTGTCACTCATGCGGCGCCCTCTCGCGAGTCCCGCGCCGCTGCGATCGTGATGTCCTCGACACGATCGATGACGTGCGAGCTGTTCGCTGTGGTGATGGTGAATTTTGGCCACTCGACCCGCGGCCGCTGATCAGGATTGAGCGTCGCCTTAAATATCCGGCCCAGATCGGCTGGCGAAAAGATCGACTTGACCATCGTAGGAACCCACCCAACGACTCGGAACCTAGCCTATAGCAATCGCTTCGGCGAGAGGCTGCCCGATGGCAAAAAGCCCAGCTTTAGGCGGAAGCGTTGATTGAAGAGAAGCCAATCACGCTCTCAATAGCGCTTCGCCCAGCCGTTGCGGATTGATCGGCTTGAAGAGAATCTCGAAGGGATGATCCGTGTTGATCCGCGCAACGGTCGAGGCCTCGCTTGAGCCCGTGCAGTAGATGATGCGGGATTCAATTTCCTTGTTGATGGCGAACGCAGCATCCACGCCGTCCTCATCTCCATCGAGACGGACATCCATCAGCACGTGGGTCGGACGATGTTCTTTTGCGAGTTCAACAGCGTTGTGGGCGGTTGTCGCCACACCGCAAACCTCGAAGCCATAAGCCTCGACCCAGATCCTGAGGAACTCGGCCGCGAAGAACTGATCTTCGACGATCAGCACCTTACCTGCTGACTCAGCCATCCTTGATCAACCCTTGTCTCGACGACCGTTTACGAGGCGCACCTCCAAGGGCGCCAGTTGGGTCGGGGCCAAAAGAACCGACCGCTCGGTCGGGGGGGCCTCGAAGCCGGGTCGTCGTTTTCCCGGGCCGGAGTCTGATTCAATCCGCCTAGCTTGGCAACCATTGAGAGGAGTCCCTTATTCGCGTAGCGATCATCACGGCGGTGGTTATCCGGCTATCAATGCTGCTGAGCGGCCGGGTTGCTGACGTTGGTTCTGCCGTCAGTTTGGCCGGACATCGTCGTCGGACTGGCTATTGCCGCGATGAACGCCGACGCGGCGCGCGCGGTATGGACTGCAGCGCGCCAAGAGGTCCGCGCGGCGTCGTGAGCGACGGAACCGCTGCCATGGATTCATTCGAACCGGCCGGCCTTGCGGATCTTTGCCCATGAGATTGAGGACTCCCAACCAGGATCACGGCGACCATGCGGTTCGCACATTGGGAATTCCCAACCTTGCGGTAACGGGTCTCCAAGACGTTCTAAGTCATGGTCCAGTAGGCTTCGGTCCGGAACTACATGGTCAATCGATTATTGTGCGTGTTGTCGGGCGCCGCCGCTGTTGCGGCGTGCGCGACATATCACCCGGCGCCTCTGGCTCCGGTCGAGATCGCGCGGGTTTACCAGAACCGGTCGCTGGAGGCGGTTGCCGTCTCGGCGGAGGTTAAGCGCATCGCGCCCGCGGCGGAGTGGAACGTCGAAGCCTGGGATCGCTTGAGCCTTTTCGCGGCGGCGCTTCACTCCAGTCCCAGCATCGGTGAGGCGCGGGCTCACGCGGCAAGTGCGGAGGCGGCGGTGCGGGCAGCGCGGGCCGGGCCGGCGATGACCCTGACGTTGACTGCCGAATATGCGGGGAAGGCGCCGGAGAGTTCACCCTGGCTCTACGGCGTCACCAACGACATCCCGCTGGATCTGGGCGCGCGTCGATCGAGCCGGATCAACGCTGCGCAGTTCGCCGCCGTGGCGGCGCGTTACGACTATGCCGAGGCTGTGTGGACTGCACGAATGGCGATCCGGCGGGCTCTGGCCGAGCGCTTCTTGACGATGCGCGAGGTGAGCATCGCCGAGGAGTTGGCGCAGGTTCGGGCGCGGCAGTTGATGGCGCTGGAGCGCAGGGTCGTAGGCGGTGAAGCGGTTCGCTCCGAGCTGGAGCGCGTACGCGCCGAAGCAGCCGGCGACAACCGGCGCCTCGCCGACGCGCAAGCGCGGTTGATAGCGGCCAGCCTTTCGCTGGCGGAGGTTATCGGGGTTCCGTTGTCGGCGCTCGATCGCGCAAATCTGACCTGGGATGGTTTCGATGCGCCGGCGTCGCCGCAGGATCGCGATGTGATGGCGCTTCGAGAAACGGCGCTGCTTTCGCGCGCTGACATCCTGCGGAGTGTTGCGGCCTACGATCAGGCGGAGAGCGAACTCCGCGGCGAAATCGCGCGGCAATGGCCCGAGGTGCATGTCGGGCCGGGCTATACCTGGGAGCGCGGTCTGGTGAAGCTTCCCTTTTCGGTCGGCCTTGCTCTTCCATCGTTTGATCTCAACCGCGGCGCCATCGGAGCGGTCGAGGCGCGGCGGGCGGAGGCGGGTATTCATCTGGAGGCGGTGATCGCTCGGGCGCAGGCGGCGATCGACGGCGCGTTGGTCGAGCGTGCAGCGGCACGCGACGCTTTGGCGCGCGTGCGCGACGTGGATCTGCAGACGGCGAAGCGCGTCGCCGATCAAGCCGACCAGGAGCTGGCGAGCGGCGCCATCGATCGTGTCGACTGGTCCGCCACGCAGGCTGGGTTGCGGCTTGCCGAGCTTGCCGAAGTGGATGCGTTGCGCCGCTTGCATGCGGCGGACGCGGCACTGGAAGACGCCCTGCGCCGCCCGCTCGAAGGTCCCGAGCTTCAGATTGCGCCGCCGCAGGCGAAGGGAGACCAGCGATGAAAGGCCAAACGATCGTTGTGCTGGGCATTTGCGTGCTGGCCGCAACAGGCTGCGCAAAGGGCGGCGAAGCGCCGGTCGCGGAAGTGGCGATCGAGGCCGGGGCTTCCGAAGGCGTTCACATGGATTCGCAGACGCAGGCGCGGATGGGCGTGCATGTCGCGTCTGCAGCGGCAGCAAGTGCGCATCGGACCGTCAAGGGCTTCGCGCGGGTCCTGGATGTGGGGCCGTTGGCTGCGATCGAATCTGAGGTCAGCGCTGCGGAGGCCGCGGCCTCGGCATCGGAGAGCGAATATCGCAGGCTGGCGTCGCTGGCGGCGCAGGATCAGGCAGCGTCGGCCAGGTCCGTGGAGGCGGCGCAGGCGCAGGCTACAGCCGATAGAGCACGCGCCAAGCTGGCGGCGCGACGCATTGGCTTCGAATGGGGCGCGGGATTGGAGAGGCTTTCCGGCGCCGAGCGCTCCAGGCTGCTAACCGACATCGCGAATGGGCGCGCCGTTCTCTTGCGCATCGATGCGCCGGGGGCTAATGCCGCCGCGAGCCGGGCAAGCGTCCGGCCGGAGGAGAACGGACCGGCGATCCCCGTTGCGATCCTGGGCGCTGCCGCTGCCGCCGATGCGCGGCTGCAGACCGCAGGCCTGCTCGGGCTGGTTCGCGGCGATGCGGCGCAGACGCTGCCGACCGGCCGCTTGTTGCAGGCCGATCTCGAGCTGGGCGCATCGGAGACGGGATTTCTGCTGCCAGCGAGTGCGCTGATCCGAACCAGCAATTCGGTCTGGGTCTATTTGCAAACCGGGGCTGATGCGTTCGAGCGGCGAGATGTGAGCGCCGGCCGCGCCGTGGCGGACGGATGGTTCGTTGGGGATGGCTTCAAGCCGGACGAGCAAGTCGTGGTCGAGGGCGCGACGTCGCTGCTGGCGGCTGAGAACGGCCCGGTCGAGGCGGAGTAGGGCCATGCTGTCCGCGATCGTTGCAGCCTCTCTTGCCCGCCCCCGGCTGGTGCTGCTCGCGGCGCTGCTGATCGCGCTCTATGGCAGCCTGACCCTGATACGCGCCAAGTACGACGTGTTTCCGGAGTTCGTGCCGGCGCAGGCCAATGTGCAGACCGAAGCGCCCGGGCTGACAGCCGATCAGGTCGAGGTGCTCGTCACGCGGCCGCTGGAGGATGTGCTCAACGGCGCGAATGGCGTCGCCGCTGTCAGGTCGGAATCGATCCAGGGTCTATCGGTCATCAACGTCACCTTCGAGGAAGGCGCGGACCCTTTCCGCGCGCGCCAGATCGTGTCGGAACAGCTTGCGCAAGCGGCGGGGCGGTTGCCGGCGGCGGTAAAAGCGCCTGCGGTGTCGCCGCTGACGTCCTCGACCATGGACCTGCTGAAAGTCGGCTTCACCTCGGACAAGCTGACCCAGCTGCAACTCCGCGACCTGGTGGAATGGACGGTGCGGCCGCGCTTTCTGGCCGTGCCCGGTGTGGCGCGCGCCAACATATTCGGCGGGGCGCCGACCAGGCTCGAAGTCCGTGTTCGCCGCGAGGATCTCCTTGCGCGCAATCTCAGTCTCGCCGACGTGACGAACGCCGTGCGCGCCGCGACCGAGGTGCGGGGTGGAGGGTTCATCGACACGCCGGCCCAGCGCATCCTGGTCGAGCCGCGCGGACAGGCGGTGACCGCGGAGGCCTTGTCGAAAGCGACCGTGGCGCCTGGCGCCGGCTTCCCGGTGCTGCTGCGGGACGTCGCCGACGTAGTCGAGGCGCCGGCCCCGCAGTTCGGCGATGCGCTGGTGATGGGCAAACCGGGGTTGCTGTTGACCCTGTCGAGCCAGTACGGCGCCAACACTCTAAAAGTGACGCTGGCCGTCGAGGCGGCGCTTGCAGATTTGCGTCCGGCGCTGGAGGCACAAGGCGTCAAGCTCTATCCGGCGCTGCATCGGCCAGCCACTTTCATTGAGACCGCGCTGGCGCATATTGAGACCGATCTTCTGATCGGCGCGCTGCTGATTGTGCTGGTCTTATTCTTTTTCCTGCGCAGTCCGCGGGTCGCTCTCGTGGCGTTCGTGTCGATCCCACTGTCTCTGCTGGCGTCAGTGATCGTGCTCGATGCGCTCGGGCAGACGATCAACACGATGAGTCTCGGCGGTCTGGCGGTGGCCTTGGGCGTGGTCATCGATGATGCGGTCGTCGGTATCGAGAACATCGTCCGGCGCTTGCGTCTCGCTGCCCCGGGAACACCTTCCATCAGTACGATCCTTGCCGCATCCGTTGAGGTACGGGCGCCGATCGTCTACGCCACCTTCGTGCTTGCGGCGACGGTTGCGCCGATCCTTTTCCTGTCGGGATTGCAGGGCGCCTTCTTCAGCCCGCTGGCGTTCTCCTTCCTGCTGGCGACGCTGGCCTCGCTGGTCGTCGCAATGACTGTGACGCCCGCGCTCGCCCTGCTGCTGTTGCGCGATGTGAAGCTGCACCAGGAGTTCGGCTTGCTTACTGCCCTTAAGGACGGGCACGCGAAGCTGTTGCGTGTCCTCTGCGTGCGACCGGGATTGACCATCGCCGCGACCATCCTCGCTGGCGCCGTAACCGTCAGCGGGTTCTTCGTCTTTGGAGCCGAATTGCTGCCCGCCTTCCGCGAACGCCACTATGTGCTTCAGCTCAACGGGCCGCCGGGCGCCTCGTTCGACTGGATGCGCCAGATCGGGGCGCGTGTGACGCAGGACCTGCTGGCCATCCCGGGCATCGACACGGTCGAACAGCAGATCGGGCGCGCTACGGCAGGCGAGGACACCTGGGCGCCCAATCGCAGCGAATTTCACGTGCAGTTGGGCGACATCAATGGCCGGCAGGAAGACGAGGTGTTAGGGCGTATCCGCGCGACATTGGACTCCTATCCAGGCGTTTCGACGGAAGCGCTGACCTTTCTCGGAGACAGGATCGGCGAGTCGCTTTCCGGGGAGACGGCGGCCGTCGCGATCGGGATTTATGGTCCTGACCTCGATGTACTCGACCGCGTCGGCGCCCAGATCGCGACAGTTGTGCAGGGTCTTCCTGGAGCGGCAGACGTCCAGATCAAGTCACCACCCGCTACGCCGCTGTTGCGCGTCGAACTCGATCAGACACGGCTCGGGCTGCGCGGCCTTTCCGCATCGGACGCCTATGATGCCATCGAGACGTCGTTCCAAGGGCAGACGGTGGCTCAAGTGACGGACGGCCAGCGCATCGCCGATGTGGCGATCGTCATGGCCGACCATGGTCCTCTCGCACCGGAGGCGGCTAGCGGGCTCATCGTCCAGGGCCCGGCTGGCAGCGGCGTGCTCGGTGACGTGGCGAGTGTTCGGCCGGGAGAGGGCAGGGCAAGCATCCTCCATGACGGAGGCCGGCGCCGGCAAGTGGTGACGGTCAATCCGACGGTCCCGGACGTGGCGGGCTTCGTCGCCGGCGCGCGGGCCGAGATCGCCCGCAAGGTTCATCTGCCACCCGGCGTCTATCTCGAATACACCGGCGTCGCCCAGGGGCAGGCGGCGGCTGTGCGCCAGATCCTGATCAATGTCGGCGTCGCGGCGATCGGCGTGATCGCGCTGCTGATCCTCTCGTTCGGCAGCGGCCGAGCGGCGGCGTTGATCCTGGTCGGCGCCCCTTTCGCCCTGGCGGGCGGGGCGTTGGCGGTTGGCGCCATAGGCGGCGTGCTTTCGCTTGGGGCGCTTGTGGGCTTCGTCACCCTGTTCGGCATCGCCGCGCGCAACTCGATCCTGCTGGTCTCGCACGCCGACCATCTGGTTGAGGCGGAGGGCGAGCCGTGGGGCCTGGAAACAGTGCTGCGTGCGACGCGCGAGCGGGTGACGCCAATCCTGATGACTGCGCTGGTGACAGCGCTCGGACTCTTGCCGCTGGCGCTCGGCACGGGCGAGGCCGGGCGCGAGGTTCAGGGGCCGATGGCGGTGGTCATTCTGGGCGGCCTGGTGACTTCGACGATCATGACGCTGCTGGTCCTTCCGGCGCTGGTGCTGGCGTTTCGGCACGGGCGCACCGGCCCGCACGCCGGTGTCGCTGGCGCGGCAGAGATTTGAGCGGGAACCAGAAGCTGGATTGCGGGGTTGCCGCCGATGAGCGACATCTTCCGGGCGGAAGGCACGCAGATATGCGCATATTGTTGATCGAGGACGACGCGCAGACGGCGGCCTATGTCGTCAAGGGCCTCCGCGAAACCGGACAAGGGGTCGAGTTGTCGCGCGACGGCCGCGACGGCTTGTTCCGCGCCACGCATGAAGATTTCGACCTGTTGATTGTCGATCGCATGCTGCCGGGACTCGACGGGTTATCGGTCGTCAAGGCCGCGCGAGCCGCCGGTGTTGCGGCGCCGGTACTGATGCTTACCGCGATGGGCGCCATCGAGGATCGAGTCGCGGGGCTCGAAGGCGGGGCGGACGACTATCTCGTCAAGCCGTTTTCGTTTGCGGAACTTCACGCGCGGGTAAATGCGCTTGGCCGCCGCCCGCCGCTGAAAGAACAAGAGACCGAACTCATTGTTGCCGATCTGGCGCTGGACCGCCTGCGCCGCATCGTGAAGCGCGGCAATCAGGCGATCGACTTGCAGCCGCGAGAATTCCGCCTGCTGGAAGAACTGATGCTCAACGCCGGCCGAATCGTCACGCGCACCATGCTGCTCGAACGGGTGTGGGATTTCCACTTCGACCCAGGCACCAACATCGTCGAAACTCACATCAGCCGCATCCGCGCCAAGATCGACCGCGGCGGCGATCCTGTGCTGATCCACACCGTTCGGGGCGCCGGCTATGTCATCCGCGCGGCTTGATCGCATCCTCGCCTCAACCAGCGTTCGCCTCGCGGCGGTCTACGCCGCGCTGCTGGTTGTCGCATTCATGCTCGCCGGCGTTGGCGCCTGGGCGGCGACGAAATCAGCTGCGGAAAACCAGATCCGCGAACGCATCCAGCTCGAGATGGACGCGCTGCAGGAAGAAATGCGATTCGAGGGCATGCCGGGCGCCATCGCTGCGATCCGGGCGCGTGCCGCAAGGCCCGGCGCGCTCGACTATCGCCTGGTCGACCGGCAAGGCCGGCCTGTCATCGGTGACCTGAAGGTCGAACGCCCGCATCCCGGCTGGAGCTTTCTGGATCTTCCGGATGATGAGGGCGCGGAGGAGGGCGGTGAGGACTTCATCGTGCTCTCGAGCGAGACGCCGGACGGCGGGCTGCTCAGCATTGGCGATGATCTGGCGAGGGCGGAGCGCATCCGCACCGCGGTGTTGAACGCTCTGTTGTGGGTGGGTGGCGGCGCGCTGGCTCTTGCGCTGGCGGCGGGCCTGATCGCAGCGCGCGGCGCGTTACGACGGATGGATGCGCTGTCAGAGACGATGACGCGTGTGGGCGCAGGCGAACTCGCGGCACGAGCCCCGGCGCGCTCGGGCGGCGACGATATCGACCGCATCGGGCGTGGCGTTAACGAAATGCTGGCGCGGATCGATGACCTGGTCGCCAACATCAGGCGCGTCTCGACCGACATCGCCCATGATCTGCGCACGCCCCTGACGCATCTCCGCCAGGAGCTGGAGACGGCTGCAGCCGGATCGGACATCGGCGCCCTGCGGGAGGCGCTCAAGACCGCGCAGGAGAAGGTCGACGAGGTGCTGCGCATCTTCGATGCCATGCTGCGCCTTTCCGAGATCGAGGCTGGCGCCGCGCGCGCCCGTTTCGGCCAGGTCGATCTTGCTTCGCTTGTTGAACGGGTAACCGACGCCTATCGTCCGGACATCGAGGCCGCTGGTCATGCGTTCGAGGTTGGTCCGCTCGACGCCGCCTGGATCTCTGGCGATGCGGCTCTTGTCACGCAGGCGCTAGCCAATCTTCTGGAGAATGCAATACGCCATTCGGGGCAAGGCGCCGCGATCCACGTGCGGCTGCACGGGTCCACGGCCGGCCTGCGGCTGGAAGTGGAAGACCGTGGGCCCGGCATTCCTGTGGATGATTGGGAGCGCGTGCTGCAACCTTTCGTTCGGCTCGACAGCAGCCGGACATCGCCCGGTGCAGGCCTCGGACTGAGCATCGTCAGCGCCGTGGCCCGGCTGCATGGCGCGCGGATATTGATGGAAGATGCCAACCCTGGTCTGCGGGCCGTTCTGGCGTGGTCCTAGCTAGGATTGGCAATCGACAATGAGACGGCGAGGCTCCCGCAATCCGCCGTCAGCCAGGATGCGCCGCACTCTGCACAAGGAGAACAATCATGTCGTCAAAATCCATGATGGCCGTTGCGCTTTTGGTCCCAATCGGCGGCCTCGGCGCATGCGAGCACATCGAGCATATGATGAACCCTCACGGCGATCCGAAGCTGGCCGCGCAGGCGGCGGTTCCGTTCGAACGCGCCCAGTCAATCGCCCTCGCAACGCGCTCGGGCAAGATCAAGGAGTGGGAGCTTGAGAAGGAGGCTGGCGGCAGCGGCCTGCGCTACTCGTTCGACATCGTGAGCAACGGCGTCCTCTACGAAGTCGGCGTCGATGCACGCGATGGCGCCGTACTGGAGAACGGTCTCGAGGCCGAAGGCGAGGAAGACGACGAAGACGGTGAAAATTGAGGTCGTGACCTCGATTGGCTCGTACAGGTCGGTTGAGCGCCGCGGCGCGAGCACGCGTCGAGGTGCTCGATCTCACCCGTCAGTTGAATGTACAGTTTTGGGCCTACGAGAGGTTGACCCGTCCTTTCGCTTTGCTCCTGCTTTACCTGCCGCATTCCCAGTGTAGTGTCCGCGACGCAGAGGCGAGATCAAGTTCTGCCGCGTGTCGAAAAATCCACGAGGCTCAATTCCTGCAGGGGTTCCAGTGTCGCAGGCCCGTCCCCCCAACCCAGGGCCTGAGGCGCGTAGAGTGGGAGCGCCGGGCAACCGGCGCTCCTTTCTGCTTTCTGCCGACCGGCCGACGTCGATATCAGCCTCGGGCGCTGCCAGCTTGACCTAGTAAAGCGCGATTTCGTCCGTTCGGCCGCACGTCGGCTTACGAAATTCCCTCGCAAGTTCGGCCTCCCGATCACTTTGAGAATCAGACATCCGATTGTGCGGCGCTGGATCGAGTTGAGCGAGCGAGTGCTGGGCTTCGTTCAAGCTATCAATCCCGCCGTCGTGACGGGTAGAAATCTTGCGCTCGCGATCGCGGGACATTTGCCAATCCTGCGGCGCCCTATCCTGCAGCGCATGGCAGGTCTCAGAGAATAGCGGCGCTACACATACGAACGACCATCATCGGCCGATTGCCGAGGGCGGGGCGAAAGGCTCGACTTGGCTGATACCAGCCTTGGCGAATTTTCGAAGCCAGACGTTCCCGGAAGATGTATTCAGATTGCGTCTTTGAGCCTTTCGGTGGCCTCCCGATCCAACCTGATTTCCGAGGGCGGGTCTATTCCAGACAGCTGGAGAATGGCGTCCTTCAAGTCCCGCCGTGCGACCCGTCGACCGTCCATGATTTCATTCAGAGGAATCAGGACGAATAGACGCTCGAAGAGATTTAGGTGCGGGAGAACGAGATCGTCGGAGGAGATTTGAAGATCTCCGAAGAACAGCAGATCGATATCTATTTCCCGAGGCCCCCAGCGGCGACCCAGTGCGCGGCCGAGCGACCTCTCGATCGCCTTGCAGGTATCAAGCAGCATGCTTGGCGACAGCGAAGTTCGAATCAGGGCTGCAGCGTTCAGGAACTCCGGCTGATCCTCCACGCCCCACGGTGGCGTCGCATAAATGCTGGAGACGCGGGTTACCATGATGCTCGGAATTGAATTGAGCGCCTTCAGAGCAGCGATGATATTGCCACACCTGTCATCGAGATTCGACCCGAGCCCGATGCCAACCTCAATCATCCCTGCGCCTTTCAACCTCAACGCCTACATGATCGACAGAGTGACGGATCGGCGCCGAAGGCTTCCGGATCTGGACCCGCACAGATCGGACCAGCCTGAACTCAGCGAGTATCCGTTCAGCAAGCCGCTGAGCAAAGGTCTCGATGAGATTGAACGTTGTCTGCGCCGATAGCTGTTCGGCAATGTCGCACAAGGCGCGGTAACAAACAGTATCGTCCATCTGGTCACGGCTGGAATCCGGGCGATCAACCAGGCAGTCAATATCGATGTAGAATTTTTGCCCGAGCGATTTTTCTGCGTTGGCAACCCCATGGTGTCCATGGACGCACAGGTTGGTTACAAAAACGCGGTCTGTCATGCATGAGCCTCGATAGCGCCAAGTACCGCCAACGCTTCGCGATGCGCTGCAATGTCGTGGACGCGAACGATGGATGCACCCGATCGCAGGGCTGCCAGATTGGCGGCGAGTGTTCCCGCAAGCCGCTGATTCACCGGCTTGTCCAAGAGACGGCCGATGAAGGACTTGCGAGAAACACCCACCAGAATGGGCAGCTTATATTCCTGCAGCACATCGAGGCGAGCCAAGGCCTCGAAGTTTTGCTCGTACGTCTTCGCGAAACCCAGCCCAGGATCGAGGATAACATGCTCGCGCGGTATCCCGCTGGTATGTGCGGTCGCGAATGCGCGGTCGAAAAATGCCTTCATGTCATCGACCAGATTGATTGTTCCGTCAGCTTTGCCGCGATTGTAGGTCACGACGATGGCGCATTGCGTATCCGCAACCGCCTGCGCCATCTCCGAATCGCAAGTCATGCCCCAGACGTCGTTGACGATGACCGCGCCAACAGCAGCGGCGGCGCGGGCAACCCCTGCCTTGTATGTGTCGATCGAAATAGGGACTTCGGTGATTTGGTTGATCGCGACGATAACACTCTCCACTCGCGCGAGTTCCTCCTCTTGAGAAACGCTGCTTGCGCCGGGCCTCGTGGACTCGCCGCCCACATCAAGAATGTCGGCGCCTTCCGAGCACATCTCCATGGCGCGAGCCAGCGCTTGTTGGGGATCGAAATGCTGACCCCCATCGGAAAAAGAGTCTGGGGTGACGTTCAGGATGCCCATGATCAGCGGCCCATGCGCTGCGCGCGACAGAAAGGCATCGCGAACAATTTCTCGATGTTCGGGCACGATTCACTCCGAAAAGGCAGTCTGTGTCCGATATTGTGGCGATAGCCATATCCCGGCGGAAACCGCCAGGAAACCGCACATTCGTCGATTGACCGTCTTCGGCGAGAATACACCGCGATGCCGTCAAGTTGACCTAATAAGGCGCGATTCCGCACGTTCCGCTGCCCGGCTGCGTCCGAAATTCCTCCTCAAATCAGCCTCCCGATCACCTTCAGAATCGATGTTCGACAAATCCCGCTCAACTTGACAACACCGGCGTGCGACCAAGAAGCGGTCCGTTGATCGGATGGCGGGAAACAGGAGCCAGGTCGCTTCAAATTTGACCCGCTCTACCGCGCTTCCGAGTCCAACATCTAGCGCGGATCAGCCGTGTCCATGTCTTGCAGGACGCCGCTGCGCTCGGCCATTTCCTCATCCGCCGCCAGCGCCTGATCGCCTTGCTCCGGTTTGCGCAACACAAGGTGGAGCAGCGTGAAGCCGATCAGCGCGGATAGAAGCGAGCCCCCCAGCACGCCAAAGCGCAGAGGCGTGGCGAGATCGCCCGCTCCGAAGGCGAGCGTGCCGATGAAGAGGCTCATAGTGAAGCCAATCCCAGCGATGGTCGCAACGCCCGCCATCGGCGCCAAGCCCGCTGGCGGCGCGCGCTTCAGGAGCGCGGCGGCGGCGAATGTGAACAACATGATGCCGACCGGCTTGCCGAGAAGGAGGCCGAGACCGACGCCAACCGCAACCGGATGCAGCAGCAGTGTTGCGTCGACCCCGACGAGCGAGACGCCAGCATTGGCCAGGGCGAAGATCGGCATGATCGCCAGCGCGACCCACGGCTTGAGCGCATGCTCCGCTGTGATAAGGGGCGAGCCTCCATTCTTTGCGCGCATCGGCACGGCCATGGCGGTCAAGACGCCGGCGATCGTGGCGTGTACGCCGGAGAGCAGCATGAAGCTCCAGAGGACCGCGCCGATCACCCAATAAGGCCAGAGCGTGCGCACACCGGCGCGGTTGAGCGCCAGCAACGCCAGGAAGGCGAGGATCGCGCCTCCGAGCGCCCAACCGACGATCTGCGTCGTATAGAAAAGCGCGATCACCAGGATGGCGCCGAGATCGTCGATAATCGCGAGCGCCAGGAGGAAAAGACGCAAACCAGCCGGCACGCGCTTGCCCAGGAGCGAGAGCACGCCGATTGCGAAAGCGATGTCGGTCGCTGCGGGAATGGCCCAGCCGCGCTGATACTCCGCGTTGGATCCTGCAATGAGGAGGTAGATAAGCGCGGGGCCGATCATGCCGCCGACGGCACCGAACAGAGGCAGCGCGGCGTCGCGCGGATTCTTGAACGGACCCTCGACCGTTTCCCGCTTCAGCTCCAGCCCGACGAAGAGGAAGAAGATCGCCATCAGTCCGTCATTGATGACGAGATGCAAGTTCAGGCCGCGTGGCGCGCCGGTGAGGGCGACCTGCGCGAAACTATCCTCCAGCAGATGATGAAAGCCGCCGGCAAGCGGCCCATTGAGGATCAGGAACGATAGTGCTGTCGCCGCCAGCAGCACAAAACCCGGCGTCGTGTCGCGCGCCCACCACGATATGTTCGCGCTCGTCGAAGCCATGGCGCGAGACTAGCTGATGCAAGCCGCGATTCAATGCCTGATCGACGACCTGGTCTTGCTCTGTCTCGGCGCTGACCTGTTAGGTTGATATTGAAAAATTCAGCAACCACTCGACAATGGCTCAAGCCAGGTCGGCGTTCGCATGTCTCGTTGCTTGGTCGAGCTCTCCATTGGCGGGCTTAGACCTGGAGCCAGGCGGTCGTAGGGTCATAGCCAAGCTACGATGTCTGCTGGCGACGGCAGACCCATGCGCTCGGTAACGGCGTCCCACCGCTTGCGCAGTTCGTCGATCAACGTTGCTTCATGGCGACCCAGAAAATTGGCGGGCGAATCGCGTTGCCCGCGGTCGCGAATTTCTTCGGTGCGCTTGCGCATGCAACGCAGCGCCAACAACAAATAAATCTCTCTCTCCGACACGTTCTTCCCCTTTTGCGCTGGCGTCTGTGGCCAACCGAGAAAGTTTCCACATGGCGAGCGCGGGATTGCAACCGGCTCCGCAGGTTATCCCTAGATAGCTGCCAATCCGAATAGATGCGGACTTCCCGGGGGAGGGCGCCTTGCCCGGCCAATGACCATCCGGACGATCAGCGCAGCGCGCCGAGGACCCAACACGGGCGGTGTCATCTGTAGACGGCCCCTAAGCTACAAGGAGAAGGTTGGGCTGATCCGCGGATCTGACGGAACGCGATAGCGTCACCGTCCATGTAGTATTTTCGACCGCCAACGATTTCAGTCGCGCGATTGTTCGATTTTCGCGCCGCTACCCGGCAAAGCGCGTCGTACACGTAGCCGCGCGCGCCGTCCGCTCTTCGGCCGGCCTCGACATCCAGACGTCGTGGGCGGTCTTTGCCGCCTCACGGCCGTTTCCGCCGCCAAGCCGGGCTCCTTGTCCATCAGGGCGAGCAAGAGAAAGTATGTGTTCTCCGCTGCCGATCCCGTCGCCGGGTCGGCGATTGGATCGACTCCGCCCGAGGCTGCGACCGCTCCCGCGCAATCGACCAAGGTGTCGCGCAAACTCATCTCGACCAGCGCCGGCTGCCCAGGAACGTCAGCCGGCGCCTGAGGCGATCGCTCGCAACCTGCAGTCCAGAGAACGAGGATGCTCAAAACGACTGATGACCGCATGCGGGTTTCTCCATCTGAAGGGCGGCAGCGCTCAAGGAAGCGCCACTCCGCATTGGCGCTGAAGCGCACCGGAAAGACAGGGTTCGGGAATGACAGAGATCGGTGGCGTTCCGGCCACTTTGCACTTGTCCAACCTGCGGGCGAGTTGAGTCTCGCTGTTATGCTTCAGCCTCCAGTACAAGGCACGGGCATCGCCCGGCCGACTCCCCACGAGACCTGACCCTGCCGGATGTTGAGCACATGCGTTCCGCTTGAATAGCTCGTCAATTCCGATGAGGACGAGATTTGCGGAAGGCTCATCGCCGGCTGCCCGTCGACCTGTACCGACGCGCTTTCGCCCATCAGCCGTACGGCGAGACGCGTTCCGCCCTGACAGGCGTAGTTGCTAACTGGCGGGGGAAAAATTGACGCTCCTCCACCCGGCGTCGGAGGCGGTGTTGTGTGGCAGCTTGCAAGCGCCAGAGCGCCGATTGCGGCAGTCGCTAAACGCATGAACATGGTCATCTCCCTCTAGAAAAAAATAGCGCGGACTTGAGCATCGGCGCTGGCCGATTCAATCATCGACTTCGATCATCAATTATCGACCCTCGCCGTCACCCTTCATTGCTTGCTGCGCGACCGTCTCCCGTTCAGGCGTTGGTACGTTTGCACAGTACGTCGGCGAGCACGACGCGGCGGCCTGCCGTCTCCAATGAAACATTGCCGACGAAATTATATCCGCGTGCACGGCAGAATTGCTCCGCGGTCGCGCGTGCGCAATTGGCCGTCGCCGATCCAGTTTGACACGCCAATATGCGTCGGCCGTCTTGCGAAGGCTGGCTGAAGAATTCCGCGTTCATCCCGCGCAAAGACGGCCCGAAGCCGGCCACTGGCACTGGCCGTGGCGGCGGCGTGGTGGTCACGGGCCGCATGCCTTGGATCGCATAGCCGATGCCAAGAGGTGCAATGTTGAACATGTTCGCGCTTACCCATGCACAATCGCCAACATAGTTCGGGCGCGTGCAAATCTCCCATTGGCCGCGCACGACGGTAATGCTGCGCACCTGCCAAGCGAGGCGCAAATCGGGCTGCACGGCGCTGGCGTTCATGGGGCGGGACCTTGGAAGTTTTGATCGCGATAGATGATCGCTTCGGCGTCCGCCGCTGGCTGCTGCCCAGCGGCTGAGGTCATCAACGAGAGGCCAAGCCCCATCGCCGTGACTACAACCAGCGTCGTCGCACTAAACCTGTTCTTCATCCCACCCTCCCTTGCACAGCGCTCCGGCGTGTCGCGGGGCGGCGGCAAAGGCGCGGATCGGCAGCGCCGTTCGGCCGCTTCCATTCCATGTTATCCACACTAACGCGCGGGCTACCGACGACAACTGGAATTTATGAGCCGCCGCTATCGATCGCGCGCAATCTCTTGCGTCAGCAGGTACGCGCTCTTTGTTTGTCACGGATGTCGAATGGAGGGAGCCGGCGTCGACAGGTCGGTGCGGTGTGGGAAAAGCCAGTCGGGCCAGCGGCTCATGGCCTCTGCCCTCCGGGCTGCCCCCGATTGCCACGATGACCGGATTGCCGTGACTCATCCACTGGAATAGACTCTTCGATCCGAGGCAGCCCCCAATTCAAAGCCTCGGAGGTCTGGGGCGTCGGGCGACCGGCGCCCCTTTCAACGATGTCAGGACGCATTCTCGTCGACGATATCGAGACAAACACTGCGCTTTCATTCCGCTGGGTCTTCGCGGGTGCTTCTTTCGGTCCCAAAGTAAGAAGGTGAACGCCGGACGACGGCTTCAAATTATCGACAGCCGCCGAGGACAGTATGTCTGGCAGACGTAGGCCGCTGACATGCAGTCGATCAGCTCTAAACAATGCGCGGTCAGCGCATCTATGAATGTGCGCACCGCAAGATGTGCGCGTTCATGACCACCCGCCGCAGCACGGCAGACCACCGCGTTGCCTCCGGCCTCAGCAGTAATTTTCGTGTCGGAAGGTGAGGCCGACTGAGAAATGGGCTATATCTGTGCTCAGGGACCATCCAGGTCGCAACGCGGAGCTTCAGGCTCCGCCGCCAGCGGTCGGATTTTGGGAGAGACGTCATGAGTCATTTTGCGAAGACGATTCGCCTTCGCTTCTTCTGCGATCCTTCCGTCCGGCGCCTGCCAGTCCGGCGGTGCTCCGACGGACAACGTTGTCGCGGCGGACGTCAAGCCTGACCCGCGCCAGGGCAAGGAAGCGCGCCAGATCTGCTTCAACCAGCAGATTCGCAACTGGCGCGAAAACGACAATAAGTCCGTCATCGTCGAGAAGGTGTGAGAGATGAATACAAGCTCGAACTCATCGGCGCTTGTGAGCCCGAAGACGCTTTCACCTCGATCGGCCTCGTCTCGCGCGTCGGTGGCGGATCCTGCCTCTCGCCGGGCGACCAGCTTATGACGGACTCGCGCTTTGACGGCTCGTGCTCGATCCGGCGCATCTACGAGTGGCACAAGGACGCCGGCAAGCCGGCGGATGCTGCAGCTGTGCCCAAGGCGAGCTGACGAAGAGTGTCCGCCAACTGACGAAACGAAAGGCTAGGAAGCGATTTTCACGGGGGCCCTCCCTTTCGAACGGCGCGTTGCTCCACGTTCGCGTAGTCCGCAATGTGCCTGCGGCGGGATTGCTGCTAGCAACGCGGCGCCTTTTAGCAATCGTAGGTCTTGTCGCTCAGCGCATCGCTGTCGTTGCGGGTCAGCTCGTCGTCGCTCGCTTGCGGCTCATTGCATGGCCGATTGCCACGAAGATAAGACCGACAATGAGAAAAGCTACGAACAGCCCGCCCCCATTCACCAGCACGAGCGGCCAGCCAAGTTGGCTCACATCGATGAAGGGATAGGGATAGAAGCCGTCAAATGCGGCGCGTGCGAGCGCGTAGACAAGATAGAGTACCGGGATGCCTGCCCAACGCACGGGATCGCTCCACTTGAGCGCCGATTTCGGCACGCCGACAAACCAGAACAGGATTGTGAGGATCGGCGCCGCATAGTGGAGCAGCATGTCGGCGATCAGTTGCAAGCCCTGCGGATCCCACAGATTCTGCAGGATCAGCACATAGGTCACGCCGACGAACATCCTCGCCCTGGTCCTTCATGAACTCGGCACCAATGCGCGAAAGCACGGCGCTCTCTCGGCGCCAAAGGGTCGCGTGACGGTTACCTGGTCGACCTCCTCCACGGCGCCCGCATCACTTCACCTGCTCTGGAGCGAGACAGGCGGGCCGCCCATGTATGTCGAGTCCCCGGCCAGGGCCGGTTTCGGCACCACGCTGATCGAGCGGAGCATGAAGTCTTTGGAGGGCGGCGAAGCCGTCATGCGCGTCGAGTCTCACGGCATAAGCTGGAAGCTCCAGATGGTTCTGCCCGATCTGGCGCCGGTCCGGAAACCGGCCAGCGCGCCACACAGACTCAGTATGAGTGACGACCGAAATGTTGCTGGGGCGGGCGGACAGCGGGTGCTGGTTGTCGAGGACGAACCTCTTCTCGCCATGGAAATGGCGGCAACGCTGGGCGACGCCGGCTTCGACGTTGTCGGCCCTGCCAGCCGCATCGACGAAGCCATGCGCCTGATCGCCAAAGCGGAATTCGATGGAGCGCTGCTCGACGCCAACCTGGCCGGCCGGCCCGTCGACGAACTGGCGGCTGCGCTGACGCGGCGCAACATTCCATTTGCATTTGTAACGGGCTATGGGCGCGAGAGTCTCCCCATCGCCTTCGCCTCAGCGCCGCTTTTGGCCAAGCCGGTAGACACCGCCGCAGTGGTCAGGGTGGCGCGTGGCCTGTTCTCGACAGGCGAGAACGCCATTCCAATACGCAGGGACGAGCCGAGATAGCAACGCGGCGCGTCTCCCAGACGAAGGGCTATTTATCTGGCGTCTTCTGGCAACGGCTGCTGTGCGCGAAGGGCGATGGACATCGTCGATCAGCGGACAGCGCATGCCTGCGGTATCGCGACACGAGCGCGGGCGAGCGATGGAAAAGCGTCCGGTCTCGGCGATATCGAACTCGCCCGGGAGCTGAAAAGAATCGGTTTGTTGGATGGCGCACCGAAAACCCTGCAAGTCCATGCTAGCGAAAGAGGGGGTGGCTTGGGGTGCTGACCCGGAGAGCAATCGGATGAAGCATGTTCACGAGCTCTGGTTCGAGCGGGTTGTTCGCCGTCCCTCGTCCCGCGACTTTCTGGAGGTCTCCCATGTCCTGGTCGTCGTCACCGATCTGCTGACCGATCTCGAGATAACGGACGTCGACGCCCTGGATTATCTCGAAAGCGAATTGCGGAGATTGCACAAGGAAGCGAACGATATTCGTTTCATCCCCTTGGGCGGGCGTCGTCCAGCAAGTCCGGGAGCTGAAACGCCGGCGTTCCAGCAAGCATTCGGAACGCTGTGTTGCGTCAGCCATGCCCGCTAGGCGGCGACATGGTCCAGGTCGTTTGGCGGGACAATCGGCGCCGTGTGCATCGGGAACTGGATCCGGATAGCCGTTCCTCGAGCCTGGCTGCTGGCGGGAATAATGGCGCCGCCGATCTGCCGCAGGAAGATTGCGACATAGTCCGTCCCGCGTTTCTCTGGGGTCTTCGGCGTCTCCGCCATTTTCATCCCGACCCCGTCGTCGGCAATCGTGAGTTCGATCTGGCCGCCGACGCGCGCTGCGGCAAGCGTTACGCGTCCGGTCTTCTCGGGAAACGCGTGCTTGATGGCGTTGGTCGCGAGTTCGTTGACCAGCAGGCCGAAGGGAACGGCGCGTTCGGGATCAAGCTCGAGGGCTTCGGCGTCCACCTCGATCGAGATCTGGGCGGTATCGCCTAGCAGACTGGCGGTCAGGCTCTTGGCGATGTCCCTGAGATAGACGTCCACAGCGATAGACGCCCCGCGACTCGAATGCGAAATCAGGTCGTAGAGCTGGGCAATCGCGCCAATGCGGGTCTGCATGGCGCGATATCCCTGGACGCACTGCGGGGCTGTCGAGCGGGCCTCGAAGGCGATCAACCCGACAATGATCTGCAGGTTGTTCTTGACCCGATGCGAGATTTCGTTGGTCAGGTTCGCGGCATCGCGCTCGCGCTGCTTGCGGTCAGTGATGTCCTCGAACACCAGCAGCATGCGGTCCGTATGGTTGCCTGGCTGCGATATCTTCCGTGCGTTGAGGTTGAATACCCGAAGACCAAGACCCGGAAACACGTCTTCGATCTCGAAATTGTCGAATGGCTTGTTCTCGGGCAGCACCTTGTCGAGCAGATGACGAAGGGCTGGAACATCCCATTGGTGCTGACCCAGCTCCGACACCTTGCGTCCATAGGCCTGCGCCTGCGTGATATCGAACATCGTCAGGAATGCCTGGCTCGCAGTGACGACTGTCATGTCGCGTTCAAGCACGACCAGCGGATCGCGGATTGTGTCGACAATGCTCTGGATGAGCTGCTGCGCGCCCCTGCTCTCCTTGCGCGCCGCGCGTTCCTCGCTGACATCCTCGATGGCGAGCAGGATCGAGCCATCATGGTCGCCGGGGCTGAAGATCTTGCGCGCGTTGACCAGCATGGTGCGCCGGCCAATCGTCGGGAAATCGTGCTCGACCTCAAACCCTTCCACCGATGCGCGGTGCGGGATGACGCTTTCGAGAAGCGTTCGAAGGGCGGGAATGTCCCACTGCCGGTTGCCGAGGTTGTAGATCATGCACCCTTCGGTCTCGCTGGGGCTGGTGCGAAACGTCTGGTAGAAGGCGCGGTTGGCGGACGTGATGATCAGGTCCTTGTCGAGGACGATCAGCGCGCTGGGCACGGTGTCGACAATTTCACTTGCGGCGATTGCGGCGATTTCGGGCACGGAAGGCTCCTGCTGAACCGCCCGCCCTGGGATCAGGCCGCGAGCATACCATGCACTGACGTCTGAAGCTGGTCGGGGGAGTAGGGCTTGCCCAGGAAGTGGGAGCCTACCACAAAGGTTGCCCGGAGTTCCGCCGTTGTAGCGTTGCCGGTGGTGTAAAGCACGCGCAGATTTGGCCGGAGGCTGACCGCGATCCGTGCGAGGTCGCAACCGCCAAAGACCGCAGTCTTCAGGTAGATGTCCGTGAACAAGGCATCGATCGGCTGGTCGGAACGCAGCAAAACGAGGGCTTCATCGACCGAGCCGGCGAAAAGCACGCTGTGCCCGAGATCTTCAATGAGCATGCCCGCCAGTTCGCGGGTGAAGATCTCATCTTCAACGATCAGTATCGACGCCATGAGGGAATCCCGCTGACGCCAGTGTACGCTCTAAATGCTAACCGGTAGGAAATCCGCAGCGAACGCCTCGGAAATCAGCAAGGGCAAGGCCGGCATGCCGCCGCCGGGCGGGCAGGCGACCTGCCGGCCCGCGTGTCTGGCGCCATCCGCCCGAAGCCGCGCCTGAAGGCGGGGCTTCGCCCTTCGGGTGACCGTCGCTGAGGCGGGAAGGCGTCACAGTCTCGCGGCGTGATCCTTGATCCGCGCGAGGAGGTCACTGAATGGTGGTTGGCCATTGTAGTAGAGGGCGGACGTGGACGCATACTCGGCGGCGTAGATCTTGCGCACTGTTGGGTCACTCAGGAGGAATGCTTCGTTCCTGGTGATGCCCTTTTCGTCCTGGGCCCGAAAGCGGTCGTCCTTAACCCTTAGCCTAGCAGCAGCCGTCTCCCAATTGGATGGGCGGGCATTTGACGTCGCCATAGGAGCAGTAGACACAGCAGTCGCCTGGCTTCGGCTTGAGCGTAACCCCGCATCCCGTGCAGTCGTAGAAATACCTACATGCGTTCGTAGGCATCTCGTCGGTCGAGGTCTGGCCGCAGTGCGGGCAGGTCAGCGTGGACATCTTCTCGAACGGACGGGTCGAACTCTCCGGCGCGATGCTCAATTCAGCTCCCCTACTCGCTTGCGGACGTCAGCGGCGAAACTGGCGGGCTCCAGCCGCGTGCCCTTGTCCAGCGCTCCGAGCTGATGGCTCCAGGTCGCCGGCGCCGGCGGCGCATCGCCCTGCCAGAGATCCCCAGGGTCATAGGTGAGCCATACGTCCCAGGCGTATTCGGGTATCTGCAACGTCTGCTGCACCACGTCGCCAGACCTGCCGCTCGGGTCCCAGAAGTTGCGGACACTTGAGCCTTGCAACAGTTTCGCCGCCCGCTGGGCATGATGAAGTTCGGCGGACAGGGTCGGAACATGCACCACGAAGACCTTCAGCCGGGCGTCAGACAGCAGGCGCTCGCCAAGCTCCTTGTCCATGTCGATCAGGCCTCGCAGGCAGGGTCCGCAGCTTGGCCCGACGACGAACAGCAGACGTACGCATCCCGCGGCGGCGTCGAACGCCGCCCTGAGCGCCGAAAGCTTCTCGTCGAGTTCGGTGACTTCAACCGGCGCCCCGCCGAAGGCATTCTCGTCGATCGCTTCGCCGCATGCCGCCAGTGTGGCCGCCGCCCCAGCGCCAATGATGATGTGTCTTCGCTTCACGTGTCAGCCTCCTGACGGTCTAATGCTTATGAACAGCGCGGCGAGATCGGGCAGAAACACGGACCCGATGAACAGCGCCAAAGAACCCCACAGGACAATCTGGATGGCCAGTCCGCGTCCCGGCCGGCTGTAGACCCGCCAGAAGGCCCAGGCCAGCAAGCCGCCCGCGACGATCAGGGCAATCGGTCGGTAGGGCTCGAACCGCGAGAACCAAGCCGCGCCGCTGACGCCGACGAGTGTGACGGCAAGCGGCCCATAGCAGCAAAGCCCCAGTGCTGCGGCGACACCGCTCAGTCCGACAGAGCCGGATGCCAAGCCGAAGCCGCGGAAGTTTGACTTGCGTTTCTCGTCCATGGCGGAACCATGCAACCTGTAGCGACTACAGGAGCAAGACCCGTGGACGATGCAGGCTTCACAATTGGGCGATTGAGCGCCGAGTCCGGCGTGAACATCGAGACGATACGATATTATGAGAGGATCGGCCTGGCGCCGGCCCCGCCGCGCTCGTCGGGCGGACGCAGGGTCTACGACCGGGAGGCGATACGCCGCCTCGGCTTCATCCGCCGCGCGCGCGAACTGGGCTTTCCCCTCGACGACATTCGCTCTCTCCTCGGGCTTGAAGCCCGCCCGCCCTCCTGCGCTGAGGTGTACGCGCTCACCAACCGCCATCTGACGGACGTCCGTGCGAAGATCGATGACCTGAAGCGGCTGGAGCATCAGCTTTCGGCGTCCGCCAAGGCGTGCAGACGAGGCCATGCGCCGCACTGTCCGCTGATCGATGCGTTGTCTGGCGAACCCGGGCGGTGAACGCATCGGGCTACATCGGAGGTAGATCAGGCCCAAGCCCTCGAATGAAGGCATTCGCGCTCGACTTGACAACACCCGACGGACGAAGGAACCGCCAACTCCGGTCAGCGGCACTCGACGGTGATGTGGGCGAGTTCGTGGATAGGCCTAAGGCGCGCCCTGATGGCGTCAGCGCTATCCGTTCCAACAACGCTGACGATCGCCGCATGCGCCTCTGGTCCGACCCGCCACACGTGAAGATCGGTAATCCGTGTACCATCCGTCTCCACATGTTCGCGAACCTCCTGTTCAAGAACCGGATCGGCGGTGTCGAGCAGAACGGCGCCGGTGTCCCGCATGAGCGTCCACGACCACCTCGCAATGACAGCGGCGCCGACGATTCCCATGGCCGGATCCAGCCAGACCCAGCCCAGATACTGGCCGGCAAGCAGCGCTGTGATCGCCAGCACGGACGTCAAGGCGTCTGCGATCACGTGGAAGTAGGCTGACCGGAGATTGTTGTCCCGGCCGGGGGAGCGATCATCGTGATCGTGATCGTGATGGTGGTCGCTTGCAGCGCCATGTGCATGATGATGGGCGCCATGGTCATGTCCATGGTGGTGACCGCCAGACAGAATGACAGCGCTCAGCACGTTCACGACCAGGCCGACGATCGCAATCATCGTTGCCGGGCCGAAATCGACAGTCTGGGGCGCGAGTAATCGTCCCAACGACTCAACCGCGATTGCGAGCGCGACGACCCCGAGTATCAGCGCCGAGGCAAAGCCCGCCAGATCGCCGACTTTACCGGTTCCGAACGTGAACCGCCGGTTGTTTGCGTGCCGCTTCGCATAAGCATACGCACCAGCCGCCACAGCCAGAGCACCCGCATGGGTCGCCATGTGAAAGCCATCCGCGAGCAGGGCCATCGACCCATAGACGAAGCCGGCAATGATCTCGCCGACCATCATGGCTGCGGTAAGCGCCACAACCCAAAGAGTGCGACGAGCGTTTGCGTCATGCGATGCGCCCAGGAATACGTGGGAATGCGCGATGGCATCTGACTGGGAAGGGCTTTCCATGCAGGCTCCTATTTCGCGTATCGGCGGATCACGGCGACCAGTTCTTCGACGCCTGCGGCGCGTGATGCGGCGTCAAGGTCCGGTCCGGCAACGTGATGCTTAAGATGGTCGAGGATCAGTTCCTCCATCAGGCCGTTGATGGCTCCTCGCGCAGCCGCGACCTGTTGCAGAACCTCGGAACAGCCGGCCTCTTCATCGAGCGCCCGCTCGATTGCGCCAAGTTGGCCGACGATGCGTCGAATCCGCCCGGCGAGGCGTGTCTTGTCTGTTTTTGTATGAGCCATTGGGATACTCCCCTATAGTATCTATCAATGGTTGAAAAGGGCCCGGTTCGGACTGCCGGGAACGTTTGGGCGAAAGCATCTGGAGCGAAGGGCGCCAAGCTGAGTCACTGAGGCGCCGGCAAAACTGAATATCCTTGTAGCCGGACACCGCACCGCGCTCGACTGAAGGCGTCACAGTCTCGCGGCGTGATCCTTGATCCGCGCGAGGAGGTCAGTGAATGGCGGCTGTCCGTTGTAGTAGAGAGCCGATGTGGACGCATATTCTGCGGCGTAGATCTTGCGCACCGTTGGGTCGCTCAGGAGGAATGCTTCGTTCCTGGTGATGCCCTTTTCGTCCTGGGCCCGAAAGCGGTCGTCCTTGTGCTTGAGATAGGCGTCCGTTCCGATGAACGCCTGCACGGTCGGGTCGAATAGCAGGCAATAGATGTCGTAATAGTGCCGCATGAAGTTTGTCGGCATGCCGCCGGCGTCCTGCTGTTGCCGGTATTTTGTCGAGACCGTCTGGAGTTTCTCGACCAGCGTGTAGCCTGGTTCGTAGCAGGCGACGTTGAGGGCGCGGTTGTCGGTGAGCTTCTTCACGCCGCTTGCGATGGCGTGGTCATAGGCCCAGGACGAAATGTTGCACGCGCGGTTCGGCGCGACTTGGTCAAAGCCCGCCTCCAGCAGGACACCTTCCTTGACGCCGCCCGGCGCCGCTTTGGATCCCTGATAGATGAGGCGGATGCCGCCACTGCGTCCCTTCGGGTCATCAAAGGCTTTGTCGCGCTCGACCTTTGCTATGCCGGCGATTTTTATGTTGGCGGCCAGGTCATCATAGAAGGCGAGGCGAGCCGCGATATGCTGCGGCTTGTTGTGATTGGATCCTACCAGCAGCCCCGCTGGAGGATCGATGTGGATATCGATGTCCTCGGAGAACCGGTGGATGAGGCCGAAGCCTTTCGACAGGGACGTGCCGCCTTTCAGTTCGAAGGTGTAGCCCAGCTGCTGCAGTCCCCAGAGGGTGTGCATGAGCCAGTAGTCTTTCTCCACGAGCCCTGGATCGATTTTCAGGGTGTCGCCGACAACCGCGAGCAGGTCGCCGAAGTCAGACTGCTCGTGGAGAAAGGTCATGCCGCGAGGCTCGCTTCATCGCCTTTGAGGATTGGCTCCAGAAGTTTTCGAACCCTGGCCGAGTCGTAGTCGTAGACCGCCTTGGACAAGCGCTTGCGATCCATTTGTTTAGCTCGCGCCAGGGCGCGCGCGCGGACAGCGCCGTGATCTTCCGCCAGCCTGTTCAGGTTGTGCAGCAGATCGACGAGCAGAAACTCCTCGCTGACACTTTTGGGAAACGACGCGCGCCGGCGAAAATCATAGGCGCGTCCGTTGAGCTCGAACTCTCCATGCCGCTTTCGATTGTAGACGACAGGGGTGTTGTAGAGCTGCGTCGTTCCCACGCCCAATCCGTTGTAGGCATTGGGCGACACCAGCAGGAACCTGTCATCGTCGAGGAAAGAGCCGACCAGCTCCTCGGGCGCTGCGGGCGCGGCGCCGAAACGCGTCTTGCGCGGCGCCATGTAGACCCCGCCGGACACCTTCTTGAGACGGCCCTCTTCGAGCAGCTGCTGAAGGTGCCGGTCGACAGCGTTCGACCACTGCGCAAGATCCTTGCGGCGGTAGGCCTGTCCGGGCCGGAGGCGTTTCTTGAGTTCGCTCAGCGCTGACACTGCACGCTCCTTCGCCCGTGAACCTAGTGCGTCAGGGACAAGTATGCAAGAAACCTTGTTAAAAAATCATGCAGATTGGCTAGTGACATTCTGACCGGTCAGCCGGCTAACTACAAGAAAAGAGATGGTTTTTGTTGAAATCGCATACCGCGGTCGGCGAGAGGTAAGGCAGATCGACCGTTGGTCACCAATGGGATTGATACAGAACCTCGGAGATTGACCGCTATCATCCGAGGAATTGTATCAATCCTCCCGGCGGTTGGGCGTCCGAAAAAAGGTCGGTTGGCTCCCGGTTGCTCGCCGTCGGCAGATATCGAGAGGCGCCGACGCCCGGGGGCTTCGACGAACGCATCGACGACCCGAACCGCGCTGTCTGCAGCCACAAAATCGTCGAGACAGTCCGGGAAGAGCGTTGCCTGATCGCGGCCAACACCTGCAATGAACCCGCTCATCGCGACCTCCTAACCGGCAAGAAGGAAGCTAAAGTGATTTGCTGTTTTCACTCAGCCTCGGCCCTAAACGGACAATGGGCGATGGCGAAAACTACGTTGGGCCGACGCCAAACAGGGTTTCGTCCCAGACCTTGCGGGAGGCCGGAACGGATCTGGCTTGATGCTCTCGAGAAGTGAAAAAGCCGATGTCATCGAAAGACGCCGATATGGAGCCGCGCACGCTTCGGCCATTCCGACCGGCCGCACAGTCCCCGACCTTCCGCTGGGCGTCTCCGGCTGTCGAAGTCGACAGTTTCTTTGAACTCGTCATGCTGGGCAGTCCGGAGACGGGTTCGACTTGCCGTCACGGTTGAGTGACAAGGCGAATTGACAATTTCAGGCTATGCCGGCAGCGATTGATTTCCGACGACATTCTTCTCTCTAAGCCCCAAAGTGGAGCCTCTGATGCATAAACTCCTGATTCCGCTTGCGCTCGCCGCCGCCTTGCTTGGCGCCTCGCCAGCGTGGGCGCACGGTGAAATTCCTGTTGCGGGCGTCGTCGCGGCGGTGACCGCCACGACTCTCGAGATCAACATGAAGGACGGCAAAACCGTCACTCTTCAGATGGATGCCAATACGCGCGTAGAGATGGCGGGTAAAAAACTGCGCCTGACCGACATCAAGGTAGGGCAATCGGTCAAGGCGCTGGGATTTGGCGACAGCCTGTCGGATCTCGTGGCGCTCGACGTGACGATCACCGTACCCGGGCAGGGCGGCTGAGCTCGCGCCCGCCAACACTGGTGCTTTGACTTGTCGTGAAAATCCTCCGCCTACCCAAGCGGGCCGTCGGCTATATAGCCTGGAGCATCGTCCTTCTCGTGGCTGCCCTGGCTGCAGCAGGTGCTGCAGCCGCCCATGGGCTGGGCGGAAAGGACGCCGCGTTCGTGGCCGGCGCGAACGGGCCGGATGTCATCCCGTTCCTGTACCTGGGCGCCAAGCACATGGTGACAGGCTACGACCATCTGCTCTTCATTTTGGGCGTGATCTTCTTCCTCTACCGGCTCAAGGACATCGGCCTCTATGTGACCCTGTTCTCGGTCGGCCACTCCCTGACCCTGCTCGCAGGGGTCTTGGGCCGGATCGAAGTGAACCCTTATGTGGTCGATGCAATCATCGGCCTTTCGGTCGCGTATAAGGCCTTCGACAACCTCAGCGGTTTCCGCACGCTGTTCGGAATCCAGCCGAGTCAACGAGGAGCAGTCTTCGGGTTCGGCCTGATCCACGGCTTCGGACTTGCGACCAAACTCCAGGCCCTTGAGCCGCCCCAGAATGGCTTGCTCATCAACATGGTCTCCTTCAACGTGGGCGTTGAGATCGGCCAATTGATTGCGCTTTCCTTCATGCTGGCGCTCATCATGGTCTGGCGCTCGCTGCCGGGCTACCGCCGCATGGCCATCGCCGCCAATGTCTTGCTCATGACGGCGGGATTTGTCCTCATCGGCTTCCAGCTCGGAGGCCTAGCCTACGGAGCGCCGTCCTGATGTCAGACCTCCAGACCCCGGCGCAACCGGTCCAACAGGCAGCGCCTTCGAAGCGCACGCTGCTGCTGTCCGTGGCGGGCGCGGGGCTCGTCGCGGTCCTGATCATCTTCGTTGCGGTCCTGCCGGCCGAGTACAATCGCGACCCTCTAGGCCTCGGTCGGCTTACCGGCTTGTCGCGTCTCTGGGCGCCGAAACAAGTCGCAGTGGCGACAGATGCGGCGGGAGGCCCGTCGGCGCGCCGAGAGCCAGCGGCCTTCCGGACGGACAGCTTCGAGATTCCGCTCGCACCGGATGGCGATGAAGCCCGCCGCAATGCGCTCGAGTTCAAGGTCAAGGTGAATAAGGGGTCGATGCTCATCTACAGATGGCGGGTAGAGGGCCTGTCTGTCCCCGAAGATTTGATGTTCGACTTCCACGGACACACGGTCGCCGGCGCAGCGCAGGGTGAGGTCAGCGTGGCGGACTATGAACGAGCAAGCGGCGCGGAGGCGAACGGTTCCCTGGTTGCGCCCATCGACGGGATCCACGGCTGGTACTTCCGCAACCGGTCCGACAAGCCGCTGAGGATTCGCGTCCAACTCGCCGGTTACTACCAGCTCATCCCGGCGGGACAGCAAGGCAACCTGGCGGGCATTGAGCCAGAGGGGTCCGCTCCACCCCGTGGCCCGCAGCGCTCCCAGTAGGAGTCGACGAAAGCCCTAAACGAAGCTGGGTCCGCTAGGCCCATACGCGCGTTTCCAGCGCACATCGTCAGCCATGGTGGAAGGTCAGCAAGAGTATGGCCGGGGGTGGGTCGTGGCAGAGTTCCCCGGAAGCGGTGTCGATGAGGCGATGCTGAAAGATTCTCGCGGAAACCGGTGTGTGAATCGGCGTGGGGTCAGGACGCCGATCGGCACGCCACAGCGCTGATTTTGCGAGGAAGTGAGGGGTCATCTGATGACGGCTATTCACACACAAGGAGCAACGCGCATCCGTGCGTCGCGCCGCAATCAGGATTAAGCGCTCTCCGCCGCCACGTCAGACCGCGCAAGGCGGGCCAGGCCGGGGACGTGCGATGCGCGCTCCACTGCTCACGAACAGGCTCTGCCGACATGGCTAACCGCTCCTGCACCGACAAACCTTACGCCGGAAGGAAGGCCACGCCTTCCGGGGCGGGGCCGACAGCGATGTCGGCGACAATAGCGTCCCGCGTGATGTCGATCACCGATACCGAGGCTCGTCCGGTGTTGGTGACGAACATCAATCCGGCCATCGGCGCAAAGGCGATGCCGTGCGAGCCGGCGCCAGCGCCGATCGGAATGGTAGAGACGACAGCGCGCTTGGCGAGATCGATCTTCTGCACTGTGCCGGCGCCATCGTTGGCGACATAGGCGAACGCCTGGTCCGGCGCGACGGAGACCTGCACGGGCCCTGCGTCGGTCGACACCCTCGCTTCGACCTTGAGCGCCGCGGCATCGAGGATCGCGACCTCATTCGAGTTGTGGCAAGCGACCAGAACACGCGCGCCATCGCGGGTTGCACCCGCACCCAGAGGACCGATCCCTACAGGCAAGTGGGCGAGCATTGCGCCCGCGCCGCGGTCGATGACGGACACGGAGGCGCCGCCAAAATCGGTGACGAACAGTTTATTTCCGACGACCAGCGGGAAATGCGGCATGTGGCCGACGGCAAACCGCCGCAGCACGGCGCGAGTTGCGGGGTCGATCTCTGCGACAGCGTTCTCGAACTCCAGCGTCACATAGGCGCTTGTTCCGTCGGAGCTGAAGAAGGTGTGGCGTGGGCCGGCGCCGACCTTAAGGACGGCGGAGACCTCGTCAGTGGCCGTGTCGATGATTGAGACGGTCCCGTCATTGTTGTTGGCGACCCAGGCCTCCCGCCGGTTGGGGCTGAGGAAAACATTGTGGTCATGCACTCCGACGGCGATGGTCTTGATCGCTTTGCCCTTCTCAAGATCGACCACGCTGATCGCGTTGCCGAACCATGAGGTGACATAGAGCCGGCCCGCGCCAAGCGCCGCCGCCTGAGCGCTCGCAGGACCGCCGAGAGGAAGCACCGCGCCCGCTCCGAGCGCAGCGGCCATGGCAGTGCGACGGTTCAGCTCGAATGCCATTACGATAGCCTCCACGGATTGCTCGCATCAAGATGAACGCGCGGCGGTCTAAGCGCTTTGATCAGGGACAAACGTGCGATTACAACCTGCAAAGGCGCGGACGAAGGGCGTTGCCGGGGCTTCGGCAAGCTCGCTCAACGTTCCCTCTTGGACGATGCGCCCGCTTTCCAGGACGATGACGCGCTTTGCAAGGAAGGCGGCGTCGCGTGGATCGTGGGTGACGCACAGCGTCGGCAGGCGCCGCTCCGCGAACAGACGCACCAGCAAGTTGACGATTTCGTGCTTGAGCAGGATGTCGAGGCTGGCGAACGGCTCGTCCAGCAAAAGCGCATGAGGATCGAGCACCAGGGCGCGGGCGATGGCGACGCGCTGGCGCTCGCCGCCCGAGAGCTGCCCCGGGCGCTTGTCGCCTTTGCCGTCGAGACCGACCCAGGCGAGCGCGGCTGCGATGCGTCTCTCACGTTGGTCTTTTGGTATGCTGCGCGCCTTGAGGCCGAACGCGAGATTGCCGCGCGCTGTGAGATGCGGCCAGAGCGCGAGGTCCTGGAACACCATGGCAATGTTGCGGTGCTCCGGAAGCACGAGAAGCCGCCCTCGTGCGCTCACACTCTGCCCGCCGATCCAGACTTCGCCGTCCACGGGCGTCTCCAGCCCCAGCAGCACGCGCAGAAGCGTGGTCTTGCCGCAGCCTGAGGGGCCAGCCAGCGCCACGACTTCATCGCCAACCGAAAGACTGACGCGGTCGAGGATGGTCTTGCCGCCAAGGCGAACCGTTACATCGCGCATCTCGATCATGCGGAGGCCCTCGGCCTCAGCGCGAACCAAGCGAGCCCAACCGCCATGAAGGTGATAAGCATATGCAAGGCGGCAAGCGCAGAGACGACGCCGGCCGGCCCGTTTGCTTCAAGCGTGAAGATGCGCGCGGTAAGCGGCTCGCCGCCCGGCGGGTAGAGCAGCACCGCAGTTTCGAGATCGCGCAGGCTGAACACGAGCGCAAGCGCGAATGCGCCGATTAGGGCTTGCGGCGCCATGCCGAGCTGCAGCCTGAGCCGGTCGAAATAGCCTGCGCCGACGGTTCGCGCCGCATCGTCGAGCGAACGCGGCGTCTGCGCGACAGCAGCAGCCACGGTGCGCGTTGCGAGCGCGCTGTAGCGCGCGACATACGCCACGACAAGCACCAGCACGCTGGCATAAAGCCAATTCGTGGCTGGGCGATTCCAAGCATAAGCGATGCCGACGCCCAGGATCGCCGCAGGAAGCACGAAGGCGAGCACGGCAATGCGGTCGAGCCACACGCCTACAATGCCCTGCCGCGCAAGCGAGACACCGAGAATAGCGCCTGCCATGACCATGAACGTGGCCGCAAGCGAACTGGCGAGCAGGCTGTTGACAGGCGCGGCGCCGATCCAGCGCGCCGCCTCCAGAAGGCCGCCCCTTTCAGCGCCATGCACGAGCAGGGCTGCTATCGGGGCCAGCGAAATGCTTGCCGCGACAAGGCCAACGCCAAGCATCCAGGGGCGAAAGGCAAACAGCGGCGCCCGCACGCCCAGACCGCCGCCGCCCAGCGCAGCGATCGCTCGACCGCCAGCAAGGCGCTGTTCGATCCACAAGAGCGCTGCGGCCAAGACGACGAGCGGCAGGGCCAACGCCGCGGCTTCGCCCGGCGCAAAGTCCATGCCGCCCAGCCGCGAGAATACGAGTTCCGGATAAACGTCCACACGTAGGAACATGGGGACGCCAAGTTCGGAAAAGGCCAGCGCGAACACGATGACGCCCGCCAGCGCGATGGCCGGCGCAGCGGTCGGCACAACGACAAAGGCGGCGGCGCGCCAGGGTCCCCCTGCGACACGCGCAGCCTCCTCAAGCGAGGCGTCGATCCCGCGGGCGCCGATCGCTGTGAGCGCAGTGACAGCGGGGAGGAGGGCGTTGGTCAGCGCAAGCACGAGGCCGACATCGCTGAACAGGATCGCGGCCGACAGTGGTCCGCCGAGATAGCCGTCCCGTCCAAACACATGGAACCAGCCCAGTGTCGGCAGGAACGGCGGCAGAAACAGGATCGAGAGATGTGCGGCGAACAGCAGGCGCTGAAGCGGCAGGTGCGCGCGCGCGAACAGGATTCCAAGCGGAACGCCCACGACAAGCGAAAGCGCGGTCACCGCCGCAGCAAGCGCAAGCGAGCGCGCGAGAAGGAGCCAAAGCTGCGCAGTCGCGAACGGCGCCAGCACATCTTCGGCCCCGATGACCTGCCCAAACGTTGCAATGAGGGGCGGGACAACTGTGATGAGGATGACGGCCGCAGCGCCTGCCACGACAGACGGCCCCTGCCACCTGCCGCCTGCCGCCGTCAAAGCCCGCCCCAGCGGCGCAGCCAGTCCTGCTGCGCCTCGATCTGGTCGGAGACCTGCGCATAGTCGACCTGCATGGCGTGCAAGTCAGAGACGGGGCGCACATTGGCGGGCGTGGGAACGCCGGGCCGCAGCGGCATATGAGCCGCGCTCTCCGCCATCTGCCGCTCGACATCCGCCGACAGGAGATAGTCGACCAGCGCCCGCGCCGCTTCGGCGCGCTTCGCTCCGCGCAGCATCACCACAGACGTCGGAATGACAAGCGCGCCGAAATCGTCCTGGTCCGGATAGACTACCGCGACATTGGCGCCGTCCTTCAGGGCCTCGTTCGCGTCGTCGGTGTCGGTGAGGCCGAATGCGACTTCGCCGGCAACGACGAGGCGCTTCACTTCGCCATTGCTGCTGGAGATGCGCACGCCGTTGGTCTTAAGGTCAGTAAGGAAGCTGCGCATCGCCGCTTCTCCCCACGCGGCGGCGAGAGCGCCGACATGCATGGTGGTGGTGCCGAAGAGCGGATTGGCCATGGCAGTCTGGCCGCGCCAGCTCGGAGCGGTGAGATCGCGTATGCTTTGCGGTATATCGGTGTCCGCGACCCGCTCGCGGTTTGCCAGCAAGACGCGTGCGCGCGCGGCGAAGCCGGTCCAGGTTCCGTCGGCCGCCTTGAAGGCATCTGGCAAACCTGTGCTTTGCGGCGAGACATAAGGCTCGACCAGGTTGCGCCGGATGAGCTGGAACGGCCGCACCGGGTCGCCGGACCAGAACACGTCGGCCTGCGGGTTTTGCGCTTCGGCGATCAGGCGGTTGAGCACGCCGGTGCTCTTGGTTTCTTCGGTATCGTAAACCGCACGCACGCGAATGCCGGATTGGCGCTCAAAGGCCTGAAACACCGGCTCGGAAAAGACCTGGTCGACGGAGGTGTAGGCGACCACATCTTGAGTTGTTTGCGAACACCCCGCCAAACCAAGCGGCGCCGCGGCGGCGGCGCCGGACAGCGCAAGCAAGTGGCGTCGGTTCATGGCAGCCTCCCGAGCCTCAAGCTTGAAGGCTCATGGCCCTCAAAGCGCGTCCGCACGCAGATCGTCGAAATAAGTCACCGAATCGGCCTTGGTCCAAAGTCCGACCCGGCCGGCATCGGCAAATGTCCCGTCGCGATGATCGATCACGCGCTGACCGTCCCAGCTTACCTGCAGGCGGTCGCCCTGAACCTCCAGTTGAAGGGTGTGCCAAGCATTGGGCGTAACCTTGCCGCTCCAGCTCGCGATCTGGCGCCGATTGCCGTTTTTCATGACATAGAGCCGGACATTGTCTTCGAGCGCGTTGGCGCGTGTCACGAAATAGTTGTTCTCGTCGCGATGGCGGGCGACCAGACCGCACGCCTGATCGACCTTGCCGGAGACCGCCTTGCAGCGCACGCTGACGCGCACGTCCCGTACGCTGGGCGCATCAAGCACCGCAACGGGATAGCGGTTGTTGGTGGCGTCCGTATCCAACTGCGCGAGAACGTTCGCCCCGCTCGGCGCGCCGCTGTCCGCGCGGACAAGCCATTGCCCCGGCCGGCCGCCGCCGGTGCGGCCGAACAGGAAACCAGGCGGCGGCGCGTCTGCGGCGTCGTCATCGAAAATGCGTGTCCAGTTCAATTGCGCAGACCCAGTGGAGGTTTGGCCAGCTTGTTGCGGGCCGGCTGGATCGACCTGCTCATCCGCCGCCGCCGGGGACGCGTCTGAGGATGACGCCTCCTGCCCGACCGGGCTGCAGGCGATGCCGAGCACGAAGGCAAGAGCGATGAGGGGAAGGTTTTTCATGGCGACGTCCTTTCAGGTTGGCTGGGCGGCTGCCTTGGCGAACACCTGATCCGCATTGGCCCAATCTAGCGCGCCCATATAGGCGTCGACATAGGCAGCGGCCTTAGCGCCGAAATCCATATGATAGGCGTGCTCATACATATCGAGTGCGACCAGCGCATCGCCGTCGGCAATCGTCATGGTGTGATCGAAGGCCCACTGATTGATCAGTTTGCCCGCGCGCGGCGACCAGCTCAGCAGGACCCAACCCGACCCGCCGCCGAGCGCCTTGCCCATTGCCACGAACTGGTCGCGCCATTTCTGCTGGCTGCCAAAATCCGTCTCGATCTGCTTCGCCAGCGCAGCGCCGGCCTTGCTTCTACCTTTGCCGAGCGAGGCGAAGTAGAGCTCGTGCAGGATCATAGAGTTCATCGCGAGCAGCTCTTCGCGTTTCAACCCGTTGAACATGAAGCCGGGGGCGGTGGCAGGATCGAGCTTGCCGACCTCCGCCTCGATCGCGCCGAGCCTCGTGACGGCGCCGACATAATTGTTGTCGTGATGGCTGACGAGAAGCTTTTCCGAGAGGCCTGGGATCGTCTTAGGATCGAACGGCAGCGGCTTTGGCTGATAGCCCTTGGCGCGGGCCGCCGCTGCGGGTTGCTGCGCCATGGCGGAGCCAGAAACAGCCAGAGCTGCTCCGGCCACGAGGGCGACTGCGGCGCGGCGGTCGATTTCTGCGGTCATGGGTCATCTTCCTCGTGAGAATTGAATCAGAGCTGGCGCGCGGATTAGACTTGGAACGGCTGGTTTAAGGCAGTTTTAGGAGGAGCGCTCCCTCGTGCTTGATGTAACATAGGTTTCGGAGCTGTGATCGGCCTAATACGGCCTTAAACTTCCCGTGTTGGAGCCGGTGACTTGTGGAATCCGGTCGCTGGCCGGCGCGAAACGGGTGAAGGCTTCTGTGCGGCTGCTCATTGTTGAAGACGAGGCGCGGATCGCAGAGCTTCTCAAGCGCGCGCTTGAAGCCGCCGGCTTTGCCGTTGATACGGCGCATCTCTGCGCCGATGCGCGGGAGGCCTTGTCAGTCACATCCTACGATGCCGCCATTCTCGATCTCGGCCTTCCGGATGGAGACGGGATAGGCCTGCTCAGCGAATTGCGTGCGAGTGACTGCCGCGTTCCTGTGCTTGTGCTCACCGCGCGCGATACGGTGGAAGACCGTGTCCTTGGCCTGGATACCGGCGCCGACGACTACCTGGTCAAGCCGTTCGCGATGAGCGAACTCATTGCGCGCACAAAGGCGCTTCTGCGCCGGCCGGGCGGCGCGCTTGGAGTCGTCCTTAAAGCCGGGAACATCACGATGGACAGTATCGGCCGCGACGTGAGCGTGGGCGAGACGACGCTCGCATTGCCGCGGCGGGAATGCGCCATCCTGGAGCATCTGATGCGCCGCCTCGGCCGCGTTGTCCCGAAGGCGGTTCTGGAGGAGAAGCTTTACGGCATCGATGACGAACTCGAATCGAACGCGATCCCGGTGCATGTGCATCATCTGAGGCGTAAACTGCAGGACGCCGGCGCCAGCGCGGAAATCCACACGGTGCGCGGCGTCGGCTATCTGCTGGCGGAAGCAAAAACGTGACATTGCGTCGGCCGCGCTCGCTTCAGCTCCGCCTCGCTATTCGTCTGGCGCTTGTCTATTTGCTCGTCACGCTCGTCATCGTGGCCGCGCTTGCTTTTCGCGCCTACGATGTTGCTGCAACCCTCAAGGATCGCGAATTGCGGCTGCGGGCGATGGATCTCGCCCGCGCAGTCGAGATCGACGACGCGGGCGCGGCTCGTCTGGCGCTGCCGCCTAGCCTTGCCGAGGACTATGCATCAACCGGCGAGGATGTCTTTGCGATCCGAGCCGGCGATGGGCGCGTGATCGCGGCGCGGCCCCGCGCCTTCGGCGAGCAGGTGGCCGACTGGCCTTTGGCCTCCGACGAACCGGCGTGGTTCCAGGTCGAAGGCGTCGGCGATGCATCCGAAGACTATTATGGCTTGAGCATCGAGACCGGCAGTCAAGTAGGGCCGCTCTCGATTTATGTCGCTCAAGCTGGCGGGAGACACGGGCTGGTCGAATCCGTGGTGAGCGACTTCATGCTGGATATGGCTTGGTGGATTCCGTTGCTGGTCGCCATCACCCTGGGCGCGGGCGTGTGGGCGATCCGCAGCGGGCTTAAGCCGATTAGGAAGGCATCTGACATTGCCGCTCAGATCGGCCCGACCACAACGGCCGTTCGCCTGCCTGAACAGAACTTGCCGGATGAAATCGCCCCATTGGTGGCGGCGATGAATCGCGCCCTCGATCGGCTCGATCGAGGATTCGCCGTGCAGCGGGAATTCACGGCCAACGCCGCTCACGAATTGCGCACGCCGCTTGCCATTCTGACCGCAGCGCTTGACGCCATGTCGCCGACCGAAGAAGTCAATAAACTCAAGAGCGACGTCGCCCGCATGAACCGCCTGGTCGAGCAACTCCTTCGCGTTGCTCGGCTCGATGCGGTGGCGCTTGACGTTTCGGGGAGCGTCGATCTCAACGTCGCCGCAGCCGCTGTCGTAGCCGCCATGGCGCCGCTGGCCATCGCAAACTGTCAGAACATCGAGCTGGTCGCCAGCGAGCTCCCGACTGTGATCATAGGCAATCGCTATGCAGTCGAGGACGCGATCCGCAACCTTGTGGAAAACGCCCTGGCGCTGTCGCCGCAGGGTGCTGACGTAGAGGTGCGCGTCGCCCAACCGGCAAGCGTCAGCATCGCTGATCACGGTCCTGGAGTGCGCACGGAAGATCGCGAACGCATCTTTGAGCGGTTTTGGCGCGGAAAGGGCGGAGCGTCAGGCGGTGCCGGTCTGGGGCTTGCCATTGTGTGCGAAATCATGCGTGCGCACGGCGGCGCGCTGTCAGTTGAAGAGAACCCCGGCGGCGGTGCAATTTTCTCATTGAATTTCTCCAACGCCAACTGACACCGCCGGTAGTCAATGTGTGATCCGTGCCAAGCGCATCTGGCTTGGACGCGTGATAGCGATCAACTCCGAGTGCGTGCCCCGAGAAGCGGGGCTCCTGAACGCCGTTGACGGCGCGGAACGCCAGATGACCCGAAGACCACCCTTGGTCACCACATGACTTGCGGATGATGCAATCCTCAAAGCGATCACCGCCGCTGTGCTTTTGGCGTCAACGGGTTCGCCAGAGCCTACCGGCGGCCGCGCAAGGCAAGCCGATCGAGATCTGGGTCCAGGACGAAGCAAGAGTTGGCCAGCAGGGCACGCTGACGTGGGTCTGGTCGAAGAAAGGTTCGCGACCAAGAGCGCCGCGCGACCGGCGCTATGACTGGGCCTATATCTTCGGCGCCGCCTGTCCGGCGCGCGGGACCAGCGCGGCTCTGGTGCTGCCACACTCCGATAGCCACGCCTTCAACCTGCATCTCGCTGAAATCAGCAAAGCCGTGGCCCCCGGCGCACATGCCGCCATCCTCATCGATGGCGCCGGATATCATGGCGCCGGCGATCTCAGGCTTCCTGACAACCTCACGCTGATCCGATTGCCGCCCTATTCTCCCGAACTCAACTCGGCAGAAAACATCTGGGCCTATCTGCGCCAGAACCAGCTCGCCAACAGCGTATTCGAGACCTACGCCGATATTGTCGGGGCTTGCTGCAACGCTTGGAACTTCTTTGCACAGGACCACGCCGCCGTGACCTCAATCACAACTCGCGAATGGATGAAGGTCACCCTTTAGGGCCGCTGGTATTAGGCCTGAGCGGTCGTGCGCAAGCCAATGCCGGCAAGCGAGGTTGACAGGTGGGGTCTTTTATATAACACGCATGTTATGGAACAACTTCGTTATACATCCCGTTCTGGGAATCTGGACGCGATTTTCGCCGCGCTCGCCGATCCGACACGGCGAGCGATCCTCATGCGGCTTGCACATGGCGAGGCGCCGGTGAACGAGATCGCGGCACCGTTCAAGATGAGCCAGCCGGCCGTTTCCCGACATCTCAAAGTACTGGAACAAGCAGGCCTGATTGAACGCGACGTCGACCAACAACGCCGACCGGCGCGGTTGAAAGCCGAGCCGATGGCACAAGCAGTAAGCTGGCTGGAAGAGTTCAGGCAATTCTGGTCATCGAGCTTCGACCAGCTCGACGACCTGCTTGGTGAATTGAAGAAAGCCGAAAAGAAGCGGGGACGACGCAAATGAGCGATCTGCCAACCTATGTGCTTGAGCGGAAATTCGACGCTCCGCGCGACCTTGTCTGGAAGACCTGGACAGATCCCAAGCTGGTCGCGCGGTGGTATGGGCCGAATGTTGAGACGATCGTCCATCGGATGGACGTGAAAGTTGGCGGACTCTGGCTCGTCGAGATGCGCTTCGGCAACGGCGGATCCGGATATCAGCGCGTCGAATACTCAGAAGTGAAGCCGGGCGAACGTCTTGTCTGGTTGCACTCCAGCTCCGATGCGGACTGGAACGTTACCTCAAATCCGATGATGCCCGACTGGCCGCGCATACTGCTGACGACGGTGACGTTTGAAGAGGATGGCGATCAAACGAGCATGCGTCTCACTTGGGTTCCGCATCAGGCGAGCGCGGCCGAGATTGCGTGTTTCGCTGCTGCCATCGGCGGCATGGACAAGGGCTGGGCAGCAGGCATGGAGCTGCTCGCCAAGCTGTTGGCTGAACTACAGGCCTGATCAAATCGCTCGATCGGCCTCTCGGCCCACGATGGCCATTCTATTGCTTCAGGAAGCCTATTTTATCAGGCATTGCCCAAAATCCCGGAGGAATAGCCTTGAAGAAGTATCTCATCCTCCATCGAGCGCCCGTTTCAGCCCGCGAGCAGATGGCAAGCGCCACTCCTGAGCGGGCGAAAGCCGGCATGGACGCATGGATGGGGTGGGCTAAGCAAGCCGGCCCGGCGATCGTCGACATGGGCGCGCCGCTAGGCGATCCAATCGCAATCGGGGGCAAAGCGGGCACGGGTCACATCGGCGGCTATGGCGTCGTCCAGGCCAGTTCTGAGGAGGAGGCGAGAAAGCTGTTCGACGGGCATCCGCACCTGATTAAGCCGTGCCTCGATCGAGATACTCGAACAGATGTCGATGCCGGGAATGTAGCTTCGTCAGGGAATGCGAAACATCCGGTCGAACGAAACGGCGCCGCTGCCGCGTGCAATGAGATAGAGCAACAGCCCCGCCCAACTTAGATGGGTGGGCCAGGCGTCAGGATAGACAAAGATTTCGATCACCAGCGTCATCACCAGGAAGGCGCTGGCCGAAATACGTGTGAACAGGCCGAGCACCAGCAATATAGAGAAGAGGTGCTCGGCATAGGTGGCGAGATGCGCGGCGATGAATGGCGATACCAGCGGCAGTTTGTACTCGGTCTCAAAGAGCGTGTAAGTCGAAGCGGTGATGTTGAGGAAGCCGTCGACCTTGGTGCGCCCGGAGAAGAAAAACGCGCCGGCAACGCCCAGTCTGCAGACTAGAGCGATCAACCACTCGGGGACTGCTTTGTCCGGCCAGGCCAGAAATGCGCGAACGCAGGACCAGCCTCTTCCAGTCGTCATGATGTCCGATCTCCTGTGCCCTGATCGAGGCGACTGAATGCGCCCGCCCGGAAGCACAAGCTGAGGATCGCCGGCAGCGACGCCGATGGATCAGCCTCGCTCGCCAGCGCCGCGGCGCTCATCAGCGGTCGGCCCAGCAAGCACGCCCACAGCAACTCAAGCGTCGCGAGATCAACGAGCTGCGCAGTCACATCGAGGCCGCGTCGGGCAATCAGCAGACACTCCGGTCGCACCTCGATCTGAAAACCTTCGGCGGTCCGAGACGGTTCCTGGTGCGTGAGCCACAGACTAACGACAGTCTCGTCAAACCGCGCCAGACGCACGCTCGGGTGAAGCCGCAGTGCAGCGCTCGCAAGGTCGGCCTCCGCTAGCCCAACGACCGCCGATGGCGCGAGATGCTCGGCGTCGTCGGCGAAATAGGCGTCCCACCACAAGCGGTCGATGCGCGCGATCGAGGCCAGATACGGCGTATCTCTGGCGGGAGGAAAAGACGCGAGCCATTCCGGAAAGTCCTCACCGTAGTCCACTAGCGAAGGTTTCGTCGGCGCGCGCTCCCGCGCGTAGGCAGCGGCGGCGGCGCGGAACCATTCGGCGCCGACGATCTGGACAACGGTCGGAAAACTCGCCGCAAGCGCATCGACCGCGCCGGCCGCCACCGTGTTGCGATAGACGGAAAGGCCCACGTCGCTGGGATCGGACATCCACCACCGAAGCCTGTTGCCGTTGCCCCGCAAGGCGGCGCTGAACGCATCCTGAAACTGGGTCAGCTCAGACATGGGCCAGCTCGGCTCTCGTAGGGCTTGGTTGCTCTTGCAGAACAGTCGAGGCGCGCGCCCGTTCTTCGGCAAGGTCACCAAACGCTGGAATGTTGTCGTCCCGCTCGATCAGCGTCGGACGCCGCCCGACCCGCGCGATCAGCCGCTCGTAAAGACGCCAGACCTCTTCGGCGACCGGCTCGCCGTGCGTATCAATGAGCAGGTTCGGACCGGCCTTCTCATCGGGCCTGTGTCCCGCGAGATGGATTTCGCCGATGGCAGTTGCCGGAACGGAATCGACATAGTTCTCGGCGCTGAAGCCAAGGTTGTTGGCGCTCACATGGACGTTGTTGACGTCGATCAGTAGCCCGCATCCCGTGCGTTGAGCCAGCTCCCCCAGCAGCTCGACCTCGCTCAACTCATGGCCCTTCAGGGTGAGGTAGAGCGACGGGTTCTCGATCAGAAGCGTCCGGCCAAGCGCGTCTTGGGCGCGGCCGACATTGTCGCAGATGCGGTTTAGAGCTGCGCGGGTCCGTGGAAATGGCAAGAGGTCGGGATGATAGATGCCACGTCTCTGCGACCAGGCGAGGTGCTCGGACACGACGAAGGGCTCGAATCGATCGGCCAGTTGCTTCAGTCTGGCGAGATGGCGCGGATCGGGATCTTCGTCAGCCGCCAGTGACAACCCAACGCCATGCAAGGAGAGGGGATGGCGCTCGCGGATTGCTTCAAGCCAGGCGTGACGCGGTCCGCCATCGCACATGTAATTCTCGGGATGCACTTCAAACCAGAAACCGGCCGCCGAAACGTTCAATGCCTCGCGATAATGCTGTGGCTTCAGACTCAGCCCGGCGGTCGGTTCCATGGCGTGCCCGAATCTACGACTTCGACGCGAGCGAGCCTGCGCCTTTCGGCGTCGAGATGGTCGTGCAGGTGCCTTCCTTCACCAGCGACCAAGCGTTGCCCTGGTAGTCGACCTTCGACGTGCCTGCACAGGTTGTCCCGGCGCCCGCCTTGCAGTCGTTCTGGTGAGCCAATGCGATGCCGTAGCATTTCTCCATGCCTTTCATCTGCGCCGACGTCACCGGCTTCTTCATCGGCATGGCGCCCTGCTGGGCCGCTGCAGGCCCCACCAAGGCCGCGGCCAGGGCAAACGCGCTCAGTAGCGAGGATGCGGTGAGGGTCTTCGCGACGGTGGTCATTGAGGATCTCCTTGTTTGGGGCCCGCACCGATGGGCCGGGCGAGCTGACGGAACGCGTCCATCTATCGAGTATTCGGGCCGGCACGCCCCCGCGGTTACGCCATGACCCGCAAATGATTCCCCTGTGCGACACTCCGCTCGCTGGGTTCCACGTGAATTTGCGTTGCCCTGTAACCGGCACCCGGCTTGGGTCCGAATACTAGGAATAACGACCGCTAGGGGTTTGAGGTCAGCCGGCGTCCGAGGAAATCGCCTAGATAGTAGATCAACAAGTGCATGTAGCCGCCCATCGTTCGCCGGCGAACTTGGAACAGAGGTGCGAGTGACGGCGTCGGAACCGCGATTGAAGGCCCTGATGATCCAAGGTCTTGAGGGCGACGCAGCCGCACACAACCGGCTGCTCGGCGAACTCGCGCGCATGTTGCGGAGCTACTATGCGAAGCGGATGGCAGGCCTGACGGCTGACATTGAAGATCTGGTTCAGGAGACATTGATCGCCGTGCATACGCGACGGGAAAGCTATGATCGCAATCGAGCCTTCACTGCTTGGGCCTTTTCGATAGCGCGCTACAAGATGGTCGATGCGTTCCGCAGCCGCGGAACCCGGGTCGCCATTCCGATCGAGGATATCGACGACCTGTTCGCCGATGATGCCAGCGACGGAATTGCAGCGGGCGTGGCCATTGAACGGTTGATGGCGGAGCTGCCGGCCAACCAGCGCCTGTCGATCCAGCACACAAAGATCGAAGGCCTGTCCGTGGAGGAGACTGCGAACAGAACGGGACTTTCAGCTTCAAACGTCAAGATCAGTGTCCACCGCGGGCTGAAGGCGCTGATGGCCCGGGTTCGAAAGGGTGACGCCGATGCAAACTGATCAGCTTATCGACCAGCTTAGTCAGGGCCTGCGCCCTGTCCTGCGTCACGCCTTGGCGGCGCGACTGGGGATTGCGCTGACGCTTGGTGCAGCCGCCGCGTTTGCATTTCTGCTCGCGACCCTCGGCGTGCGCCCCGATTTTGGCGCAGCAAGCGCTACGGCGCCTTTCTGGATGAAGTGGGCGTTCACGCTCGGTGTGGCTTGCGCGTCTTTTCTGATCGTCAGGCGACTAGGCCAGCCGGATGTGGGAATCGGGTGGCGCTGGCTTGGACTTATCACACCGTTCGCGGTCGGTTTGATGATGGGCATTGGAGAATTGATGCTGGCGCCGCCGGAGCAGCGCGGTGCGCTTGTTCTTGGCCGGACTGCGCCAATCTGCTCCGTGGCGATTGTCGGTCTTGCCGTCCCTGTATTTGCCGGCCTGATATGGGCATTCGGGCGGCTGGCGCCGACGAAACCTGTTGTCGCCGGCGCAATGGCCGGCGTTCTGGCGTCGTCGCTAGCCGCAAGCGTCTATGCTTTCACTTGCCCCGAGCAAACAGTGGCCTTCATGATCACTTGGTACACACTCGGAATGGCGGCCTGCGCCGTTGCCGGAGCGTTTGCCGGGAAGAGATGGCTCCAGTGGTAGGCGTGTAACGGTGACCCTGAACCAAATCCCAGCCATCTCCCGATCAGAACACGCAGCATAGAGACTCGCCATGCCTCGCCTTAGCCTCGTTCTGCCGATCCTCGGGATCACATTGGTCGCGGGCTTTGTCGCGCATGGTTTCATCAATCGCGGGGACTATGCCATCGCACAGGGTGCGCAGAACGACGAGGCGACCGCATTCACCGACGGACGTCCAAATCTGGTCGCCGCAACTTTCTATTCGGCATGGTGCTCAAGCTGCGCAGTCCTCGAACCAAGGCTTCGCCACATCCTGCCGGGCTTCGAAGGCCGCGCAGTCGAGTTCGCGAAGTTCGACTTTTCGATGGGCCAACCCGAAAGCCTGACTGAAAAGGCGAAGGAGTTGGGCGTTGAGCAAGTCTATCTGGCCAACAAGGGCGCCACCGGCTTCATGGCGCTCATCGATCGACGAAATCAGAACGTGATCGCAATCGTCACCGTGACACAGTCTGATCAGGACATTCAGCGCACGATTGGGGCGGCAATTCAAACTGCCTCCAAACCTGCGGTTTGAGGGCGTCTTTCTCTCTCTTCGACGATGCCTCCGTCAATTTCCCTATTTTCGCGCGCTTGGTTGGTCTGCGCCGCGAGATGTGAGAGTTGGCGTGGTGCGTCCCACTTGTCGGAGTAAATCCGTAAGCCAGTGTAACCGATGATCCAGTCCGGCCGAACACTATATCTAAGGCCTGATATCGGCTGACGGGTTGGAGACCGCGTTCCTATCGACCCGCTGCTATCTGGAAACAAAGGTGCTCACATGAAAGCTTGGTTTGCATCGGCGGCAGCGATCGCTGCGCTGGTTTTGGGCGCGCTCGTACTGCCTTCCAGTGCTTATCAACCGGCCAAGGAAATCGGCATCGCTGTGGGCATGCCGGCGCCTGCGATTTCCGGGGTCACGCAGACCGGCCAGCCAGCTGCTTTTGCCAGCCTTCGCGGCGAGAAAGGCCTCGTGCTCGCCTTCTTCCGGTCGGCTGACTGGTGCCCATTCTGCAAGCAGCAGCTCAAGGATCTCAACACGATCGCGGACGATCTCGACGCCCGGGGCTTCAAACTCGCGGCGCTGTCTTACGACAGCGTTGATACGCTCGCGAAGTTCGCGACGGCCAACAAGATCGCCTACACACTGCTATCGGACCCTCATTCAGTCGTCATCGATGCTTTCGGCGTCCGCAATCTTGATGTCGCCGGCGCCAAGCGTTTCGACGGCATTCCGCATCCGGCTATTTTCATCATAAGCGGCGAGGGCGTCGTCCTGGATAAGCTCTACGAGGAGAGCTACAAGAAGCGGCCCCCGACGGACCTCGTGCTGAAGACCGTCGACGCCGCGACGAAGCGGGCTGCTGCGGCCGCGCCATGAGATCGTCAGGGACGGTTGGACGAAGGGGGCCTCGATGACGCTTGCATTAAGAATCGTCGGTTATGTGCTGGCTGCGTTCATGGCGTTCATGGGCGCGCAGAAATTCTTCGGCGCCGTGCCGATCTTCCAGATCATCGAAGATAATCTTGCCGCCCAGTGGAATGTCAACGTCCCGTGGGTCGAACCCTGGTTCAAATACTTCACCGGCGGTCTTGAGCTGGTTTCCGCCCTGCTTCTCGTGATCGGACGGCGCTTTGCCGGCGGCGGCCTGGCGTTGCTCGTTCTCGTCGGCGCCGTGGTTGCGCATCTCACCATTCTAGGTGTCTCGACGCCGATGTCGAATGCGCCAGGCGCCGAAAGTAGCCCGGTGCTGTTCATGATGGCGCTGGCGTTCCTCGCCGTGGCGGCGTTCGTAGCTTGGATGTCGCGTCGTACCGCGGCGCCTTCGGCCGGCTAGCGATGCGCTGACCTTATCGCCGATCCGCCAAACGTTTAGGGCCGGGCGTGATGCCTAGGCTTGCGGGAGACCTTGCGGAGGCATTTCCGCGAAGGCCGGCAAGCCGGGAATTGCGTCCCAGGACGGCGCGCGCGAGGTGTAGACGACGACCTGCGGCTTGAACACTTCCGGGTCGTCGAGACTGGACGCGCGCAGGAAGATGACGCCCGGCATGGCTGAATTGCGAGACAGGACCGCCGAGCCGCACGTTCCGCAAAAGCATCGCGTGATCACATTGCCGCTGTCTGCCGGCCGCTCGTAGCTGACCAGAGCGCCCGTGATCTTGACCGCGGCCTCAGGCACCAAAAGGTGCGAGCAATGGCCCGAGCCGCTCGATTTGCGGCAGTCCGCGCAATGACAATGCCCGGCCATTTGAGGATCGGACGCGCTTTCGTATCGCACTGCGCCGCAGAGGCATCCGCCCGTAAATTTCGTCATGTCTCAACCCCATGTTGAAGGCGACCGGCCAAGAAACGCCGCCGGCGGCTTGTCCAGAGCCGCGATTCATATCAAGACTCTTGTAACTTGCAAGTCGCAATTGAGATGACCATGCCGCGAAGCGCTCCTGTGGAATTCCGGTCGGGGTGTCCGATCGCCTCAACGCTCGATCTCATCGGCGACAAGTGGACCCTGGTGCTTCTGCGCGACCTTGTGAACGGCAAGACGCGATTTCAGGAATTTCTCGAGAGCCCGGAACGGATCGCGAGCAACATCTTGACCGCGCGCCTCGCGCAGATGGAGGTGAACGGCCTCATCGTCGGCGAGCTTTATCAGGAGCGCCCGAAGCGGTACGCGTATCGCCTCACCGAAGCAGGGGCGCGCCTCCTGCCAGTTCTGCATTCGATCTGTAACTGGGCTGGCGCCTGCCTGCCGAACCGTTGGACGCCCCCGGACAAGTTCATGCGGATGATGCCGAAAGATGTTCCGATCGCGCGAACCAGGAAGGCGACCCGGCCTCGAGGGCGTTGACGGCGATGCGATACGACTTCAAAGCCAGGATGTGGCTATATCCGGGAAAAGCCGGTTGGCGCTTCGTCACGCTCCCCGTGAAGATATCGCTGGGCATCCGCAAACTGACGGCCGGGGCGACGCGCGGCTTCGGCTCTGTTCGCGTTGTAGCGACGATCGGGTCGACCTCCTGGAAGACGTCGATCTTCCCGGACACGAAGCGCAACGCCTTCCTGCTGCCGATCAAAGCCGATGTCCGCAAACGCGAAGCCATCAAGGATGACGTGGCGGTCGAGATCACGATAGAACTCGACATCTAGATTGGAGGGTCGCCTTACTTGAGATACGCGGCGAGCGGCTCCCAGTACATCTGTGCCCAGCCAGCCGCGAGATGTTCGGCAGCGCCGGGCGGATGGCCCGCCTGGTCGAATACGACTTTCGTACCGTTGCCCTTCGCGGTGAGATCGAAACGGACAAGCGAGAACTGGCCAGCGTCCCAATTGCCCGCACGCCACACCTGGACGACGCGACGACTGGGCTCGAGGTCGATGTTGAACCCGGTGACGCGACCGCCAAAAAGAGAGAAGGCGCCGCCGGCGCTCGCGTCGATTTCCGCCGGCGCACCGCCCGTGAAGGCGGTGAATGCCTTGGCCTCAGTCAGCGCGGCATAGAGGTGCTGTCAAGTTAAGCGCGAATACTCGTCAAGCGGATTTTTCACAGTCGCAGCCTAGATTGATTTTCCGTCAAATTTCGACCCATCCAACACGCCGCGGCCGTTCGAAAACCGGCTCTACTTGCATAACTTGACAGCACCGACGAAACGAATCCTTAGCTCGCATGCGTTTGAATCTACGGTCTGACGATTAGCAGATATGACTCTTGGATTTCCACATGGAGCCCGCTGCGATTGAGGTCAGCCCGATCATGCAGGACGCCCTCGAGGCCCTGCCCGATGGCTTTATGATCTGTGAGGCCGACGGCAAGCCGATCGTGGCGAACAGTGTCTCCCGAAGGCGATTTCCGACCTTCTATGCCGCGCTAGATTGCGGTTTGGACTTCAAGGGCGCAATTGCCGTCTCCGTCGCCGCCGCCTGGCCGGGAGCGTCGAGGGAACAGATCGAGCAAGTCACTGCTGGCCTCACCAGCAAGTTCCAGACCGGCGAGCCCTACGAAACGCCGACCGAGGATGGGTGCATCGTCCGCGTGAGCTTTCGGTCGATGCCGCACGGCCGGAAGGCCGCGACATCAGTGGACATCACGGAATTGCGCGCCAAGGAGAAGGAACTGCGGCGAGCGCACGAAGCAGCTGTTGAGTCTGAGAATCTCGCGCTCGCCGCCTCGACTGCGAAATCGGCGTTCCTCGCCAACATGAGCCACGAAATTCGGACACCGCTCAACGGAATCCTGGGCATGGCGCAGGTGCTGGCGATGGGACCACTAGCGCCCGAGCAGAGTGAACAGGTATCGACAATCCTGGATTCGGGGCGCCACCTGCTGGCTTTGCTGACCGACATTCTCGACATTTCGAAGATTGAAGCGGGCAAGCTGACCGTCACGCCAATCGAGACTGACATTATCGATCTGCTGGAGCGAGTTGGCCAACTTTGGGCCCCCAAGGCGCAAGAGGCCGGCCTTCAATTTCATGTCTGTGTGGACGCCGCTTTGCCGCCGGTTCTGAACTTCGATGCCGGACGCGTGCGACAATGCCTGGGCAACCTGATTTCCAATGCGATCAAGTTCACAGCTCGCGGCCATGTCGTTGTGTACGCTTCTTCGGTCCGCCAGAGCTCCGGCGATCATCTTGTGAAGATCCGGGTCGCGGACACCGGCGCAGGTATCAACGAAGAAACGCTTCAGCGGCTGTTTCGGCCCTTCACGCAGGCGGACGACACCACCGCCCGCACCTACGGCGGGACCGGCCTCGGGCTCTCAATAACCCGCAAACTCGCCGAGCTGATGGGAGGGACAACGACCGCGACAAGCCAACCCGGCTGTGGATCGGAGTTTGTTCTGACGTTTCTTGGTGGTGAGGCCGCGACGAAACGCTCTTCCGATGAACGGGAAGGATCTGATCCTGGACATTGCCCATCGGCAGAGCGTGGCTCGATCCTGATGGTCGGCGCCCCGCGCCGATCGCCGAAAGACTGACGGCTCTCCTGCTCGTTCCAGTATGCCTGCGCCACAGAACGCGGATCGCCAGCTTAAGGTCATGGCCGAAGCGTTCGCCGCGAGACAGAGTCTCGACCCCGCCGCTGTCGGTGCCGCCGAAGTCGAATCTCGCACGCTGATTTACTTTCGTTTGCCTGTTCTGCAGCGTGGGACCGTTAGTGCTGGAGGGCGCATTGGCGATCACGGCGGGACTTTTCGCCGGTCAGCTGGAGCTCGATGAAGGCAAGGATACAAGCACTCACGGCGGCGGACTTTGAAAGCGCGGCGGTGTGGTTGGCGCCTGGCAGGATCTGCGTTTCGACGCCGGGGATCAGCTTGGCGCGAGTGATCGCCTTGTCGATGCCGTAGATCAGTCAACTAGGCGGCACACGTTAGACTCACGCACCTACGACCCGGTGCGAAGCTGCGCTCATCAGGCCGCCGCAAGCCGGCTGACGGGCCATTTCATCACAGTGTCGGGCGCCTCCTGAGGCGTCCAGATCAGTGGCGAGGACATGTAGTCCGCGCCCGCCTCGCGGAAGGCGCTGGCGAGGAATGGACTGATCACTCCCTCTACGTAGAGCGGCATGCCGTGCGCGTGGGCAGCGTCGGCGCCGGCCCGGAGGTTCGACATCAGCTTGCTCTCGGCAAGGCTCGCGAGCGCCGTCGCCGCCGTATCTGGGTAGGCGAAGCCGATGGCCGAGGGGCCAGATTTGACCAGCGAGTCGATATCCGGTTCGTCCCAAGCCGCGCTGAGCAGGACCAGCGGAACCCGGGCGCGCAAGGCGCCGACGATGTGCGCGAGCTGCAGCTTGGGAAAGCCTGCCTCGACGCCGGCAATCTTGATCAGCCGGTAACGCGCCAGATCCTTGTCGAGCCCCGCCAGCAGCGACATGATCCGCCCTGCGGTGTCCTCGCGGCGCAGCGTGTTGATGTGCAGGCTCAAGCCAACAAGGGCGCGTTTGCGTTCGCCGCGTAGCTTGCGCAGCGCTCGCTCGGATACCTTCAGGCTTGCTTCGTCGATCGCCGCATAGTCTGGTCTGTCGTCGGCCGGCATGCGCTCGAACTGATATCCGCGGACCCGCTGGTTCGTACCCTTGGCTGTCGGAACCACGAAATAGCTTGAAATCACCTCCCGGCGCGCATCCCACACGGGCTGGAACCGCCACTCCAACTCCGAGGGAAGCAGACTCACGGGATCGCCGAAGCTTGATGACAGGTTATCGATGCGCCCTGTTCGAATCGCGTTGGCGAGCTCGCTGACCGGCACAGAGCAGGCTGCGACCAGAACCTGCGGCTTGTCGCCTTCTGCGTTGGCGGCGAACTGCGTGTTCAGCTCGAAGGCGAGATCGTACGCCGCCTGCTCGGCAGCCTCGCCAATACGCGTGGCGAAGACCACAAGGAGCCCTCCCTCGCCGCGCACCAGCATATCGTCACGCTGCAGCCGCGTCTGAAGGAAGGACTTCACCGCATCCCAAGTCCAGGACTTGGTCGGCAGTCCCAATGTCTTTTCCACGTTGGTGAGACCGACGAAGCGGAACTGTGCGACATCCAGCTCGGTCCTATTTCGAACGATCCGCCTCAGGCGTTCGGCTGGATGATCCGCGAGCATCGCACTGTGTAAGCCTTGCATACTGAACCTCCGTGGCGCAGTCGCGCCTTGGCCCATTCCCGTTCGTGCCTTCAGGCTCTCACCCCGATGCTAAGCTCGCATGGATGCGTTCGTTGAAATTCAGCCGATTAACGACTCAACTCTTGATTCTCGACGATATTCGGCTGGGTCAAAGCCATACGGATACGCGTAGGCAAAGAAGGAAATGTGGCCGGTTAGGCAGCAGCCACAGGGCTTTCCCCGGCTCGGCAGCGCGATCCAGCGCAGGAAAACCGATCGGCGAAAAGGTTATCGGCGATAACGGTGCATCGGGAGCCGCGGTCGCGCTAGGCTTCAATGTGCGCAAACCGACGCGCAGGCGTCTGGCCGCGCACCTCCGCTTCGATGGCGTAGAGGGAAGCGATCCGGCGCAGCGCTTCATGCACCAGCGGCGTGTTCTCAGCCTCCGCCACCTCGTGGAACTTGCGGCGGGTGTGCGCCCAACATGCCGCGAGCATGATGTCGCCATTGGCCGTCAGCCGTTCGAACCCGGCATAACCATCGACATGGACGATGCCCTTGAACCGGGCGAGGTGCGCCTCCGGCCGCCCGGCCCTGCGATCCGGCGCATAGTGATAGATGGCAGCGGGCGGATCGGCGCCGGTCCAGCTGCGCTGGTCCCGCACATAGGCCCACAGGCGTCCGGTCTCGTCCGCCCGCGTCCTGGATCGAGCGCGGGGACTGGCGTGTCGTCAGCGAACAGGATGTCGGAGGCGACCACATCCTCGGCAAGGCGACGGCGCAGCGATTCCAACCACCAGGCGGCGCCGCCGACCCAGCCAGCGAGCGTTGAACGTTCCAGCTCGACGCCGTGCCGAGAGAAGATCTTCGACTGCCGGTAGAGGGGCAGGTGATCGCAGTATTTGGCGACCAGGACGTGAGCGAGCAGACCGGGCGTTGCCAGGGCGTCAAAGCGCGGCGACGCCGGCGCTGTCTCAAAAATCAAGTATTGCTTCCACCCGTCACGCTTCCCTCCAGGATTGCAATCAAGCGCTCCATCTGAGCGAAGCGATCCCGAGTGTCCTGAAGGCATCCCTGAGTGACGTTTGCGGGGCCCTGAAGCGTTTTGTGGAAAACCGTCTTCACACCACTATGCATAAGCTCGATTTCGGCCAGCAGCTCCAATCGAAGATCGCGCGCCCAATCAAGCGTGCCAGTGGCCGTCACTCGATGGAGGACATCGCGACTGTCAGTATCTCCCAACATTTGAGCCTCTCCACCAGAGCAGCCAGAAGCGGGACAGGACTTAGGGTGCGCTCGCAGTGTTTTCACCTCGTTAATTTCAGCCGTTAAATTGTTAACGCACGAAGCGGTTCAGTTTGCGGCTACGCCGCAACGGCTAGTTTGCTTCCGCAACAACGCAACGGATCACCAACCAGCGCCCAAGACGTCAACAATCCGTCGCCCGAAATTAAGGGCCCGAAAGCACACAAGGAGTACAGGAATCCTGTCTTGGTTGAAACGGCCTCGTCGTCGGGTTGGGAGGTTCATGTGCTCGCTGACGAGCTGAAGCGCCTGAAGGCGCTGGTGGTGGACCCCAACGCGTTCATGCGCGGCCTAGTGGCCGATAGTTTGCGCCGCCTCACCGTCACCAACATCTCGGCAGCAGCCAACGCCTTGGAAGCTCTCACCATCGGCCGTACGTTCAAACCAGACGTCATCTTCGTTGACTGGGACGCCGGCAATATGTCCGGCCTCGAATTCACCCGCGAAGTCCGCCGCAACACTACGGGCATATCTCGCGAAATCCCAATCGTCCTGCTTGCCGGGATAATCGACCACGATCAGCTGATGGCCGCTCGCCAGGCCGGCATCAACGAATTCCTGCTGAAGCCGGTTTCGGCCCAGCACGTGCTGTCGCGCGTTGAGGAGGTTCTACTTCGCCCGCGCAAATTCATCGACAGCCGCAACTATGTCGGCCCCTGCCGCCGCCGGAAGGAAGACCCGGCTTATGCTGGCCCGTGGCGGCGTCTGACCGACGAGCCGCAGGCCAAAGCGGCCCCGGAGCAGTCGAAGGAGAACGCGTTCAAACTGCGCGCCATAGTCGACAACCTTTCGCAGTATGCCGATCGAACAACTACTGACCGCAGCACCGGCATCCGCGGCATGTATCGCATGCTCAACCAGCATGCTGAGGAAGTCGCCACGTTGGGCGATGATGTTATCATGCGTGTGTGGAACACGGCGCTGCGCTATATCGAGGGCGTCGGCATGACCGACACCTACGATGTCGACGTGGTGAAGTATCACTTTCAGACCATCGCAATCATTCTCGACATGCCGGCAGAGGCCTTCCTCCACCGCACGGCGGTCGCCAACGAGCTCGAACGCCTGGTCGCCAAGAAAATCCACTCAGCCCACGAGAAAAAAACTGACGTCGCTTGACCGCTCGGCTGATGGAAGCAGTTGCTTCTTTGAGCGGCAAACCTGCAGCGCTTTACTTCCGACACCAATGCGCGCACCGTCGATTAGCGAACTGATCCGCGATTGAACCTCAGTCATCCAATCGCTTGAGCCCCAGGTTTCCCGGGTTCCGCAGGACGCACGATCGCGCAAGACTTTCTTCCAGACGCGGTGCCTTGTTGGGGGGGCATTATGACGAAGCTCGCTAACGTGTTCATTGTCGACGACAATCTGCATTGTCTCGAATTCCTGACACTCGCGTTCCAATCGCACAGCGGTGTGGACGTGACCGGTGAAATTAAGCCGGTGACAGCGCTCGGCCGCATTCGGAAAGAGATGCCGGACCTCGTAATGTTAGATATCAAGATGCCCGATCTCGATGGCTTCGGTTTGCTGGCGATGCTTCGCGGCGAAGGTAACTTTGTGCCGATCGTGATGTGCTCAGGCTCGACACGTCAGAAGGACGTCGATCGCGCCTATGCCGAAGGGTGCAACGGCTATGTCGAGAAGCCTTCTACGCTTGAGGACTATCGCTCCATGGCCGGTGCGATTGTGGACTACTGGCGCAGGGGTGAACTGCCCAAACACTAGCCTTAGAGCTGCAAGCGCAGCGCAACGCGGGCCGACGAAGGTTGGTCCGCCTCTCGTCGGCTCTGCGCCAGGGAAGCCTCCGCGCGGCCTCACCATTTTCGTTGGCGGCATTGACGTAGCGACTCCTCGACCGATCGCGCCGAACGTAAACAATCCGCCGACCAAAATTAAGGTATCGAGCATACACAGAGAGCATGCTGAGCCCCGTCCCGTTTGAAAAGTTTGTGGCCCGGAGGCTCACATGATCGGAGGCACTGACGGTCGCGATCTCGTCGATCGCTTACGCAGCATCGCACGCAACGGCAAGACGATTGACGTTGCGCAGATGCAGTTCGTCGGACTTGACCAGGTTCGGGTCGCCTACGGCGATCGCTGGCGCGTCGAACACGATCGCATTCAGGACGTCGCACACTCCTTTATCACTAAGCGCATCCACAACGAAGACATTCTCATCCCCTGCGACAACGGCTTTGTCATCGTATTTGGCGCCGTCGACTCCGCGGAAGCCTCCTTTACAGCGCACTCCATCGGACAATCCCTCAACCAGTTCTTCCTCGGCGATGAAGCGACAAAGCACTTCAAGGTCGACACCGTCCACGAGACGGTGCCGGTGCAGGGCTTTTCCGAATTCATGAACGGCCTCAGCGGTACCGATCCCTCCAAGGCGCGCCGCGGAGAGATTCAGCCTGGACCGGCAGCCGACGCAGTAGACTTCGGCCTTCGTTTTCAGCCGGTCTGGGACGTCAAGCACGAGGCCGTCACGACCTATTATGCCGAGGCGATCAATCTCAAATCGGGCGAGCGGATTGCAGGCTATCAGTTCGAGGACAGCATCTTTGTCACCGCGCGCCTGCTGGAGATCGACGAAGTGACGCTGCGCGCTTCCGAGGTCGCGATGCGGTCGATGTTCGAGGCAGGCAAGAAAGCTATCCTCGGCGTCTCAATCCACGTTTCCAGCCTGGTCAAGATGGAAAACCGCTCCCGCATCCTCCACATCATCTCGCAATTCGACCCGGAACTCTGCAAATACCGCGCGATCAAGCTGAGCGGTGTCGTCCCTGGTTTTCCCCGGCTGTACCTGAAGGACACCGTCGCCTTCCTATCGGCTCACATTCCCCACGTCGTCTTGTCGATGAATGCGGCGGAGGACGATTTCTCGACCGCGCTTGACTGCGAGGCGTGGGGGCTCGGTTACACATTGCCGCCGGGCTCGCGCCTTGCCGAAGACCCGAATTTCTTCGCCAAGGTCCGACAGGATGCCGCTGCAGCCCGGTCTCATTCCAAACGATTCTTCGTCGAGGGTAGTCTCACGCCTCGCCAGGCTCACCAGTGCGCGCAGTGCGGAATTGACTTTCTCGCCTCTTCCCTGGTGTGGCCTGCAGCCAAGAGCCCGAGCGGTGTGTTCAAATGGTCGGCCTCGCGGTTCCTGGTCGAGGCTGGCGGCGCCTAGCACGCACTCGGTGGGGGAAAACGAAGAGTTGAGTCGCGCGAGAGGAGTCGGGTCTCACCACGCCAGCTAGTGCACGTTAGAGGCTAACCCCAGGAACTGGGGTGAGCTGGATGGCTGACGCGGATACGCTGAGCTGGGCGCGCGATCTCCGATTGCAATTGCTCACCGAAATCGGGCTGATGGAAAGCGGCGTGAAGGAGGTCTTCCACATGACCTATCAGGGCCGGAGGAATGTCACCGAAGGAACCCTCGCGGAAGTTCGCGTACGCCTCGCCCAGATCGAGCGCCTGATCGCCGCGTTTGAACAGAATAGTCCGGGCTGATGCAGAAAGAGCGCCGGTTGCCCGGCGCTCCCACTCTACGCGCCTCAGGCCCTGGGTTGGGGGGACGGGCCTGCGACTTCGTTGGCTCTGCACAAACCGGACCGATTTAATGTAGATTAACCGGAACCTCGCGGCAGGCGTTACCTTGCTGCCATTAAGTGGGGGTTGCTGCAATTAAAAGGGGCAACCACGTGGCGGCTGGGACGGATGATTGGCTCCAAAATCTGCGTAGCAAATTGTTGGCCGAGATCGAACTGGCCGGCGTCCAAGGACGTGATGACGCCGATCTTCGTCGCCGCCTGGAACAAGTCGATCGTCTGATCGAGGCATCCCAGTCCCGCCCTACCAAGGACAAAGACGACGGATGCTCCTGTCCCAAAGGCGCTAGCTTCAGAGGCGCAGGGGAGGCGGCGCGCCTCGAAAGGAATGACATGAAAACTGAAAGGCTTGATCTGGACTGATGGAGCACACCCGCCGTGCCGGCGGCCGCGCTGGCTGGGTCAGCTCAGATCAGGCTGGGTGGACCGGTCGACGGAGGAGGCGGGGCGGCGATGCCGCCAGTTTCGGAAGAGTAGATGCGTCCCGGCATGAAAGAAAGCGCGTCGGCGCGCCGCAGCATGAGAACTTTGAGAGCCGATGTAACGCGGCGCCCAGGAGGAGAGCTGCAGCTTTTTCGCGCGTCACGAGCGCTTGCTAGTGCAGTGCGATCACGGGCAGATCAGACCGGCTTTCCGAGTCAGGACCATTCGGACGTATTCGGAAGAGGCGCGTCCGGCAACGTCTAATCCTGGGGCTTGTGCCGCGTCGCATCGCCGTATGTGTGGAACAGCAGCCGGCTCCGCTCGTGGACGATCTGACGATGCCAGACGCCCTTGGGAACAACGCAGCTCCGCCCGGGCTCGAGCGGGATGATGCTGTCTCCGTCGGGATTCTGAAGGACAACATCGATCCGGCCGAAAAGAAGGGTCAGCGCCTCGTCGCCATCCGGATGCATCTCCCAGCCCGTGTTCTTCAGCATCGTGAGGCCGCCGACATAGACGCCATCGAGAATACGGAATGTCTCGAACGCCGGTTGGAGCGGAAGGGGGTCGCTATGGAAGCCAATGGTGCGCGCCAGTTTCGACAATCCGGATATCGCTCGCGCGGCAAGGCGTTTCACGATCATCTCGAAATCGCTCCGAAATGCACAGGCAGGCATGGCTGCGAGGGAAGCAGGAGCGTGGGGGGATCTCCGCCGCCAAGATGGAGGGTGAGGGGAGAAGGGCCCGTGGGCGTCTCGGGAGCAAAATTGTCGCGATCACTGGCCAGGACGGTGAGGCGAAGACGGCCACCGCGCGCCACCTCGACCGCCGTGGGCAGAAGGCGAATGTCGACCACGGCCGGAGCACCCGCGACGAGGCGGGATACGCCCTCGCTGAGGTAGGCCGCCTTCGTGTCGGGACCGACATATTCGAGGAAGGCGTGGACCGCGGAGGCGGCCGAGCTGTCCACCGTGACGTGAAGAACCGGTGCGCCAGAAATGGACGCCTTCTCGGCGAACGGTTCGGACGTGAAGCGGATGGCCTGCGGGTTCAGAACCGCCAGATCCTCATAGCGTCCGTTGCCTAGGACGCCATTCCAGCGGCTGTTGACGCCGCTGGTGGCCTCCGGATCGGCCGGAACCGTGATTGTTTCCGCCGGGCCGAACGAAGGAGCGCCGATCTTTTGCAGCTTTCCGCCGAGCGACGGCGCAAAGCGGATCGAGGTTTCCGGCGTTGCTGTCTCGGGCCAACCTGTCGCCTTGCACCATGTGCCTTCCTGGCGCGTGCCGACATCGCCGGCTTGCTGAAAGTAGAACGCGCCAGGCTCGCTCTCCGGCCTTGGGGCCGCATCTTTCAGCCAGCGATCGAACCAGGCGCGCGCTTCGGTGGCGGGATCCAGATCGTGCTCACGCGCGAACAGGAGGCGATGATGCCAGGGGCGCATGACCAGCTTGTTCTGGCCTTTCGAGAGACTGTTGAGCCGGACTGTGTCGTCGCTGAATATGTCCAGCCAGCCGCCGATGGCGTAGACGGGTGTTTCGCTTGCGGCGACAGCGTCCATGACCGGCTCAAGTGAAATATCGCTCCACGATTGCGCTTCGCGTTCGCTGCGCCCATCTCGCGCCGGCGTGGTCTGGAAAAGATCTGCGACGAGACCAGAGAAAGTGAGGGTCTTGCGTTCCGCGATCGCCGCGTGGAGTTGAGCGCCATCCTGATCGTCATCCACCGGTGTCGCAACTGCATCAAGATCGTCGGTCAGGGCAATGTAGTTCTCGCCAAAGCCTCTGGCGTAGAGGCCGCCCGGATAGCCGACCGACGCGTAGGGGTCGAGCGGCGTTGCTGACACGAAAGCCGCCTCGACAGCCGGATGACGTGATGCGATCGCCGCATAAGCGGTCAGCGCAACGAAGGACTGGCCATAGACGCCGACACGGCCGTTTGACCAGGGTTGAGCTGTGATCCAGTCGAGCAGCTGGGACGGAGCTGTCAAGTTAAGCGTGAATACTCGTCAAGCGGATTTTTCACAGTCGCAGCCTAGATTGATTTTCCGTCAAATTTCGACCCATCCAACACGCAGCGGCCGTTCGAAAACCGGCTCTACTTGCATAACTTGACAGCACCGATCAACTATTCGGGGAGACTTGAATGTCGCCAGGGGAGGGCGCTTTGGTGGTCGTTCGACACCGAGCTTAATCAGCCCGTGTCGATGAGGCGTAGACCGCTGGCGCCGTTGCGCTCCCACACGACCTCCGCCCAAGCGCGAAGCGGAATGCTGGGCTCAACGATTTGCACGCGCTCGCCCAACGTCGTATTTTGGAAGAACTCGATGCGAAGTCCGGTGGAGTTCATGTTCTTGACGACCACAGGAACCTTCTCGCCGTAAGAAAGCATCACATAGGCCGGCTTATAAACTGTCATGCGGGGTTCGCGCTTTTTTAGCGATCCATAGTCGCTGTAGGCGTTGGGCGGGCTCTGTTCGGCGATCGCTCTTATGCGATCGAGAGGGATGGTCGATTGCGATTTGCTCCTGCCGAACATCAATGCTTGGCGACTATCTCCCCAGCCGACCGTTTGTTAACGCGAAAGGGTTGATTTGATCGTCGGCGGCTGAGGTTTTTCCGCCGAATTCGAAGCGATCAACCAGAAGACCAGTTGAGCCAGATCGATTATGAGGGATGCGCCGGCTGGTGGTTTTCCGGCTTGGTTGAGGGCGTGCTGACGGCGAGAGCCAGTCCATCCCCGTGAAGGCGCATTCGAGGCCCATAAGGCATCCCTTCAAAGAGCAAACTACTCCTCCGGCAGTTTTCAGAGCGTTAATTTTTGGGGTGGAATTGTTATCTGCTGGGCGCGCTCCCACGAACTCGGATCAGAGGTTCATGGGCGTCGGCGGGGATGCCCTCTACGCTTCTCAACGTTCGACAAAAACTCCAGATCGGATTGAGGCGGATCTTCCAAGCGAGAAGGGAGGAGACTGGGGCGCTTCGCCGGGGCCGCTTGAGGCATTGCCCGTTGTCCGATCGGCGCGGGAGCGCGACCAGGGCTACCGCTCAAGAGAGGCATGTCGCGGTTATGCGGCCGGCGTCTCGTCGCTCGTCGGCCGAAGGCTAGGGGATGGATCAGCTCCAATGCGGCGAACTCCGAGCCGCGAAGAGTTCCATCTGAGGACTCCTCTGATGCTCTGCAACGGCGGCCAGACGATTGGAGATGCAAGAAAGTCAACGCCGCACTCTGCGCATTGGAGAGCCTGCGTCGGCGTGAGATGGCCTTCAACGAAGAAGCGCTTGCCGCTTGCGCGCGCGGCCGCCGCATCCCTGGTAAGTTTGGAAAAGAAACCAGCCTCGTGCGCGAGCGCCGAGTCTGGCGGTATCGTGTAGCCCAAACCCCACGCGCCACAATCGAGCGCCGTCGAGAAATTCTCCTCCGCCGCGCTCATTCCGACCACGATGTGAGGTATTTGAGCCGAGAGAAAGCTTACAGTGTCCCTAAGATACCGTCGGGGGAAGCCGGGCTCGACAGCGCTGACCTTGATGGCGCGGTACTGCAGAAGCTGTGCGTCAAATTGTGAGATAGTCTCGAGAATTCGCTGGCGATGGGCCTGTTTCGTCAAACTCGAAATATGAATCGACACACCAACGATGGCCTTCCGACCTGTCTGGAACAGGGATCGCATAACCGTTTCGGAAATACGCAACAAACGGTCGTCAATCTCTAGAAAGCGCGGGGTGACGCCGCCTGGCTTCTCAAACTGGTATCCGCCGACACGCTGGCCGGTTAAAAGATTGACTGGCTCTATGTAGTAGGTTGTCACGGCTTGACGCTTGACATCCCAGACTGGCTGGAAGCGAAAAGAGAGGCCAGCTGCGTCAGCAGCCAAGTCGGGAGGCGATTCCCGGCAGACGGTCTGCGAGTGGCCTTTGGCGTCGAGGTCATTTGTGTCGACAGGATCTGCCGATGGCGTCGGATGAAACGTGGTTTCACGCTCCTGTTGGAAGGTCGCGTCAGCGCCGAAGAAAACGCTGCGAAGAGATCGGCCGATCGCGTGGGCGGCAACAGCTGCATTCGCGGGATCTGGATCGGCGAATACGATGATGAAGCCGTTATCGCACGGGATAAGAACATCGTCGTGCTTTGTGCGTTTCGAAATGAAGGCTGCTGCTGCAGGCATGATCCGCCCACGTTCGGCTCGCCAGCGATCTCCGTACGCCGTAGCAATTTCTTCGAGTGCAATGAATTGAATCTGCGCGGCGTTGATTGCTTGGTTAGCGTCTGCGAGGCGCTTAATCCGCCGGACGAGGTCGTGGCCGTCGTTGGTTTCGATCATAGGCATTCCGGGAATGCTTGACTCTCCGTGAGGCGCTCAGGATCGCACATTATGCTATCGATGAAATTAAGCTGATCCGCTGGTTTGTTGGGATTCGTAACGCGGTCAGGCTTTCTGTTCATTGTTCGCAGGCGCGCCGAAGGCGGCGCCAACGTCCAAACTGGGAGTCGTCGTCAGCAGCAACTTGGTTACCGCTCTGAAACGATGGCCTTCGAGCCGACTGTGCCGAGGGGATGAGAGCAAGGATCGGAGTTGAATTCGCATACCGGTCCAGAATCTATGACCACTCGGTTGCGTCCAGAGAGCTTCCCTGTGCAGAGCGCCGCGTCCGCACGCGTCAGCAAATGCTCCACCATCTCGCCAGCCCGACGCTCGGCAATCCCGATAGTGGCGGTTACATGCAGGCCGGGGTTTATCGAGCGCCAGTCGCCGCGAGAAATGCTTCGACGAATGCGACGAAGTGCGTCAATAGCGTCCTGGGCTGACGTTGCGCTTAAGACAACTAGGAACTCCTCTCCGTTGTATCTTCCGATGCAATCTGTCTCGCGCAAGGCGGCCGAGGCTCGAACGGCAAACATTCTCAAAACGCCGTCTCCGGCGACATATCCAAACTGCTCGTTGATGCGCTTGAAGTGATCAATACTCAGCAACGCCGCGCTTACCGGCAGGGATGTACGTTCTGCGAGCGCAATTTGATCGCAAAGCTGCCGTAGAATGGCGCGGCGATTCGGCAACCCGGTCAGCTCATCGCATGTCGTCAAGATTTCGATCCGTTGGCGCGCTTCTTTCAGAGACTGGTTTGCGCCGGCGATGCGAGTGCGCAAATCGCCGACGTAAGAAGCAACAGCCAGGCAACGCGCCAAAGCTATGACGAGGACGGCGGCGGTCAACGCCAGCTCAATCGGCGTCGCCGTTGCCATGTCGAATTCGGCGCCGACGATCAATGTCGCAGTCATTGCTCCCAGGATCGATAGACCGGCGATCACGAGCAGTCGGGTTCGGTCGGGCGCTATGAAGCAGGCCAAGTTGGCGGCGAACAGGGCAGCGAAGGCTTGCAATGCGAGCTGCGGGGCGACTATTGCCAGCCCAACCGCAAGCCCGACGGCAGTCAACTGCATCAGAAGATGCAAGCGGGCTCTTCCTGGCCCAAGACCCGCACCGCCGAAATAGCTCCATCCGATCAATCCCAGCATAGCTGCGGTCAGCGAGGCCAGAATTGTTGGAATCCAGGCCGGCGCCAAGCCTGCGCTCCAAAAGCCGAGCGCGAGCAGGGTCTCAAACAAAAAGAAACTGGCGAAGTAAAGATCACTGGCTTCCCACATCCCCGACGCTTGTCCGATCGGATCGGCGCGTTCTTTGGCGGAGAAAGATCTGGCTGACATGGCTTCTGCCCGTTGCTCAATCATGGCGGGATCGCAGGCGGCCACGCGTGAAACGGCAAGCGCGCTTTGGCGGCGTGAAGGCGCAAGATCAGATCGGCATTCAGCAACGGAGACGGGAAGATTTTCATCCATAGGCCTCGCTCACGCGCTGTGCTTGCTGATGGGCCGGAGGGCGTATGCGCGCCATCGTTAGACCAAGCGCTGCTTGCGGACGCTGTGGCGGGGCGCTGCCAGGGAAGAGAACGGAACGCCTGCCCGGACCAGCTCTGAGAGGGATGCCGTCGGCTGTGTACGGTTCGAGGGACCAAGCCATAGATGGCGTCTCCCGGCAGCAAGACCCATGTTTGCGCGAGAGCCTTAACGTTCCGTGCGCCGGCCTTTACAAATTTGACGGTGCTGAGATCCAATGTCGGACACCAGAGGCCGCGAGGTCGATCCGATACATTGGCATTGGGCATCTGACTTCTTTCTAATCCGCCCGAGGCGCAGTTACATCGACCATGAAGGGGATGTCGAGGGACGGCAGGAAGGCGATGTCGACTGTGTGGACATAGGTTGCGGTTATCCGCGCCAGCGTAAGTTCTGGTCCGGCTTCGGTCGAATAGCCGACATCCACCTCAACTGCTGCGCCAACCCTTGCGAGGTCGGCGTCGACCAAGGCCTGTATGTCGGCTTCGGTCAATGTGCCGTTGAGCGACACGGCGCGCGCGGCGCGCTCAACAGCCCATTGTACGGATGCGCCTCGATATAGAGCGATGCTGAGTTCCATCGCGCCGACTACCAGCAATAGGAGAGCGGGAATAACGAGTGCGAATTCGACAGCCGCAGCGCCGTGCTTGCCGGCAACAAATCTGGCGCCAAAGTCAGCGGATGCGCACGCTTTCCGAGAACTCGTATTCTGTCTTCTCAATCAAGAGGCCCTTGTACACAGCGGTGGCGGAAATGGTGTGGTACGCGGCTGGCGCCGAGCTGTCGGGGCAGTTCTGGGTGCAGCTGCATTCCACGTCGTCGCAGTAGCAGACCTTGCGGATCTCCAGCTTTGCGTTGTCGGGCATCGAGGTCCAGGATCGGCGAACCGCGGCGAGCGCCTCGTCGGTATCCGCGCCGCCCGCCATGAAATACCGCGCGCCGGCCTGCAGCGCCGAGACTGTGTCCATCCGGTTGTGGATCAGCATTCCAACATCGGCGACCCCAACCAGAAGCATTACCAGAAACGGCGCGGTGAGCGCGAATTCGATCCCTGCAAGACCCTCGCTGTCGCGGATTAGCCGCCTTCGCGCTAATCGGTGGAGCAGGTGTCTGATCACCAGCGTCACTCCAACATCCGAACCGCTCCCGGGACCTGAGCCCATCTGAGGCTTCGTCCGGTACAGTCTGTTGCAAAGCCCATGTTGCCGAGCAGCGTTATCGTTGATGCGACAAGCTGGGTGCAGCCATTTTCTCCCGAAAAATTGCCGCTGAAGATCAGTTCGGAAGCGGGGGTGTAGATCGCGCCGGTAATCAGCGAATCGGACGTTCCGTTGAATCGATGTTCGACGCCGGCGTCGCTTCTGTCGCCCATGAACGCGATGCCGGCATATGTCCCGCGCGTCGGCGCGGAGAAATCAAGCATTGCCGCACCGTTGAATCTTATCTCGGCGCCGTTCGTAAGAAAGAAGGTGACGCCGTCTCCGGAAACGTGGCTGGACGCGTTGATTCGAAATGCGCCGCCATCGACGACATAGACGCCGGGTTCAAAACGGTAGTCTCCACTGAGCGTGAGCCCGCCGCAAAAGCGTTTTACGCCGCTTGCGCCTGCCGAGACGATCATGGCGGCTCTTCTTCCGTTTCCGGGCGAAGAGCAGGGCAAGTCTGAAAACGTGGGCTCAGACACGTCTGCATATGGATCGGGGGCGCGAGGCATGTTCTCGCGCGCTACTGCGCAGTCCGTCAGCGTAAGATCAACGCTGCCTGATTTGATCGCAACACCGCCCGCCGCATTCACGCAGTCGGTCTCAACATCGCTGCTTCCCGATAGAAGCACCGCACTGTCCGCAATGGAATTGGACATGACTTCGCATGATCGCAGAGTGATATCGGCGCTGCCGCTGATTGTTATCGCGCCAGGCGCCGCACCATCTAGCGCCAGCACGCAAGCATTGGCCGGCTGCTGATAGGCGGCCACCGCTCTGACCGAGGCCAAGATCGGCGCTGTATCGAAAATCGCCGAAAAGAAGCGTGGCGCCTCGTAATCGATGGTCACCTGCATCGCCCGTCCGTGCTGATTGGGACCGCTGGTCGGCGGCGAGACGGGCGTCACGGCGACTTCCGGCGCTGCAAATCCCAGGAGCGCAGCTTCCTTGAGCGCGACATCCAGGGCTGCTGCTTGCGCCTCTCCGTTCCTTAGCGATACAGCGCCGGCATAGGCGGATATGTCTGCGGCTTTCTGCGCCTTTTTCTGAAGATAGTACCAGTAGCCGGTTTCGACGCTGAGCCCAGCCACACCGACAAGCGCGGGCGCCGCTAGCGCCAAAATGATTGCTACGTTCCCCCTGTTGCACTTACGACCGGAATGTTTGGCAAGACCTGCCATGAAGCCGATTGTGCAAGACGTGCGTTAACGCCGCGCCGCAGTACGCCTTCAAATTTTCCATTCATGATCAACCATACGCGACGCCACGGATCGCCAAGACGATCAGGCCCCCAGCAAAACGTCCGAGCCGAGACCTCAGCTTCTGGGGTGTTGACCGATCGGATGCCGTGTCCGTTGCGGATGTCACGCACAACGGCGCGCCAGGAGACGTTGCCGCAATTTGAGAACCTCAACGCCGGTTAGGCCGCCGCCAGTCGGCTAGCTGGCCACTTGATCGCCGTATCGGGCGCCTCCTGAGGCGTCCAGATCAGCGGCGAGGCCAGATAATCGGCGCCTGCTTCGCGGAACGCGAGGACCAAGAAGGGAGTGATCGCGCCCTCAACATAAAGCGACATGCCATGGGTGTGGGCGATGTCAGCGCCGTGTCTTAGATGTGACATCAGCTCATCTTCGGCAAGGTGCGCCAATGCCGCCGCCGTCGTATCTGGGCACGCGAAACCGATCGCCGATGGCCCGGATCCGGCAAGCGAGCCGACATCCGGCTCGTTCCAGGCGGCGCTCAGCAGGACCAGCGGAACCTACACGCGCAGAGCGCCGACGATGTGCGCAAGCTGAAGTTTGGGAAAGCCGGGATCAACGCCGGTAATCTTGATCAGACCATAACGCGCCAGGCTCTTGTCGATCCCCGCCAACAGGGACATGAAGCGCCCCGCTGTATCCTCGCGCCGCAGCGTATTGATATGCAGGCTCATGCCGATCAGGCAGCGTTTGCTTTCGCCGCGCAGTTTGCGTAGCGCCTGTTCGGATATCTTGAGGCTTGCTTCGTCGATCGCCGCAAAGTCCGGTCTCTCGCCAGGGGGCATGCATTCGAACTGATACCCTCGGATTCGTTTGTTGGCGCCTTTAGTCGTCGGAACCACGAAGCAACTCGAAATCATCTCGCGGCGCGCGTCCCATACAGGTTGGAAGCGCCATTCCAAATCCGCGGAAGGCGAGGTGACAGGATCATCGAAGCCCGATGACGCTATGCTGTCGATACGCCCCGTTTTGACCGCGCTGGCGAGACTACCGACCGCTATCGGACATGTCGCCGCCAAAACATGTGGCCTAGCGCTGGCCGCATTTCGGGCAAAATGCGCATTCAGCTCGAATGCCAGATCGTACGCTGCCTGCTCAGCTGCTTCGCCGATCCGAGTGGCGAAAACAACGTAGAAACCGCTATCATCCTAGACCAGAAGATCGTCGCGGTGGAGCCGCATTGCAACGAAGGACTCAATCGCATCCCGCGCCCAAGATCCTTCTGGCCGCCCGAATTTCTCTTCTGCATTGTCGAAGCCGATAAAACGGAACTGGGCGACATCCAGCTCGGTTCTATCCCGAACGATCCGGCTCAGGCGATCCGCCGGACGGTCGACGGGTGTCAGGGTATGTACGCCTCGCATGCTGAACCTCCATGGCCGAATCGCGCCTCGGCGCATTCGAATTTGCGCCTTCTAGGCTGTCAGGCCGTTGCCAAGCTCACGCGGATTTATCGCCAAAATTCAGCGGATCGAAAGCTATCGCGTTGATTTCAGATGGAGCGACAAGGATCGCTCGCCATGGGGACCGTAATTCTCGGGAAGGAAGCCCGGCCCTTTGCGACGGGAATGTCTTGTAGGCGCTCATGAGTGCGGTCCTTGCCGCCGTGGTCCATTGCTCCGCTGACCAGAACCTGCGAACGGGTCTCGATCGCCGTTATTTCCTATGTATGGCAATCCAGTATGTGAGCAGACATGGGCGAGGGCAGTTCGTAGGCAGTGGTGCGGCGGAGGGCCGCTGAAGCCAAATCATCCTCCCGCATTGCGGCAAGTAGGAAGACGTAGATGACGCCATTTCCAGCCGCTTGGTGATCTTGCTCGTTTTCACGGTGAGAGCGCTGGCGCGATCTGCGGTGAAAGTGGGGTTCAGGGCTCACGGCGAACCACCCCGCAGCCTCATCATTCCGTCGCATCAAGCGCGCCGGTTCCAAATCGCAGTATGCGCGATCCATTCCCGAAAAGCGCTTGGGCTGTCGCACTAAGCCCTGGCCGCATCTTTCATTGGCGGCTGTCATGTGATCGCCGACGATGAACGGTTTGCACAAATCCGATCAGCCCGATCGGCTGCACGGTCTTTCGCGCACGCATGTCTGCGCTCCAGCTGAGACAAGCCTCTATGCTGGAGATCGGAAGTCTTTGAGTCGTGCGCTATGGGGTGGAACCCTGAAGAGGTCCTCACCGGCGCCGGATACGGCCGCAATCCTGCAAGCGGGGCATCAAGGCTTGATCAGATTGTGCCTGATTGCAAAGCGAACAAGCTCGGCTGCTGTATGCACGCCTGCCTTGCGCAGAGCAGACGCGCGGTGGCTTTCAACGGTCTTCACGCTAAGGTCGAGCGCACGGGCGATCGCCTTGTTGCCGTAGCCCTCCGCCATGAGCTGAGAGACCTCCAACTCGCGTGCGGAGAAAATTGCCAAACAGGATGTCGGTTTGCCATTGACGGCGGCGTCCACGACCATCTCCGCAATGGAAGGAGAAAAAAATAGTCGACCCTCGCCTAGGGCTGCAATTGCCGTCGCAAGCTGCGCATCTGGGTCGCTCTTCAGAACATACCCGCGCACGCCGGCGGCAAGAGCGGCGTTCACGGATGCTCGATCCTCGAGCATCGTAAACAACAGAACCTTCACTGCGGGAAGCTCGCGGTGAAGCATCCGCGCTAGCGTCAGACCGTTGAGTTGGGCCATAGCGATGTCAAGCACGATGACATCGGGGTTGGTCGAAATAGCCAGTTCGTAGGCAGTGTGGCCGTCCCCAGCTTCGCCGCAGATCTCCCAGTCCAGATGCGAATTTACGAGATCGCGGACGCCATGCCGTACGATTTCGTGGTCATCGACTATCAGGACGCGCAGCATGAGACTTTCGTCCTTGAGCAGCAGATAGTCAGGGTAGTCCAAAGAGGTTCCGGCGCGCTTAGAACTATCCCTACTAGTTCCGCGATATTTGCCGGTCCGGTTTTAACTCCGCTTAACCTTCCAAGCGGGTAAACTGGCGACCAAGTCGGAAACTGGGTCATGGCTATGCTGGGCGCCCAGCAGGTAAAATGCTCGCCCCTATCCTTACCCGCGCCGGGTGAACTGGCTCGTGCGCCGCCCTCAAGCTCAAGACGCTTAGTTGGATCATCGTGCCTGCTCCAACTGGTGGCGGGAGAGGATTTGTACATCGTCGATCTGAGTATCAGTTTTGCGCATCGCCTTTGTATCGATCCGGCGTGTGTGCGCGGCAAGCGTGTTGCGGAAGCCGTGCCGGAAGAGGCGTCGCTTGCGATCGAGCAGCTTGCGCATCGAGTCTTAGCGAGTCGCCGGACACTAAGTCTTGCATTTCCGATCAAGTGTTCAGAGCAGAGCGCCCGCCTGGTCGAGATGCGTATGAAGCCTCTAGGCGTTGACTGCGTGCTCGCAACACTGCCGGGCGACATCATTTGCGCACGCCGCCAGTCAGACCAACACCTGTTGGAAATGCTCGGCTCGATCGAAAACGGCGTCATCTACGTGTTGGATCTCCGGTCGAATGCAATCGTGTACGTCACGGATCGCGTTAAGGATCTGGTCGGCGTTCCGCGGGAGATGCTGGGAGGTCTTATCCTCGATCTTGCCGGCCCGCAGAGAGAATTGTTTGAACTGTTCTTTCATCCAGATGATGCTGGAGCGGTTTCGACACATCTCTCGGACTTGCGCGCAGCCAGAAACGACACCGTCATGACCCTGGTGTTCCGAATGAGGCATGTCCTCAAAGGGTGGAGATGGATCGAAGCTCGTTCTCGTATCCTATCTCGGGATCGGAGCGGCGCTGTGGCGCGAGCCGTCGGGATTGCCGTCGATATCACCGAGCTTAAGCGACTGAACGAGACTCTACATGCAACTTCGTGCGCCCTGCTGCAGGCGGAGGAGAATGAGCGACGCCGAATCGCCCGCGAGATTCACGACTCGACGGCACAGCTCATCGTCGCTCTCGATCTTGGGCTATCTCAGTTGGAGACCATGGCGCCGTTGACCGCTGCCGACCTTCGCACATGGGTCGACGAGATGCGGACGCTGACAAAAGCCGCCCATCGGGAGCTCCGTGTGGCTACCTTCGCGCTGCACCCGCCGGAGCTGGAATGCGGGAAGCTTTCGGATACGCTCGATGGGCTTGTCCGCGGCTTCGGGCGTCGAACTGGCCTTGCAACCGACTTTGAGCTGGAAGGCGCTCCCCGCGCCGTTTCGCAAGCGGTCGAGCATGCGCTGCTGCGCGTTTCGCAGGAAGCTCTGATGAATGTCCACAAGCATGCAAACGCGCGGGTCGCTAAGCTCCGGCTGCGCTACGAAGCTGCGGCGATCGTTCTCGAGATCGAGGACGATGGAGGCGGCGCCGGCGCTGAGCAGAGCAGTCCCTGGGAAACAGCGGGCGTTGGGCTTCAGAGCATGAAAGCGCGGTTGACGGCTCTCGGCGGCGTGCTTTCGATCATTTCCAGCAGCGAGGGGTTCATGATTCGCGCGCGTGTCCCGCTGCAGGGCTCAGCCTGACGATATGTTCTGCAAGCTGGCTGTCGCCGAACGGCACGCGGTAAGGTCGGCCGGACTAGGTTGCCGAGGCGATCGCCGACCTGTGGCTAATGCGATCACGGGGTGGCGCGCCGCGCTCGGCATGCTGCACAATGACGAATAGGCAGCTTGAACGACGCGTGTTGAACTGGCGGTCAATAGTCTCTGAAGCCGGCCTAAGGAATCTACCTGATCGACAGATCGCGCTTGGTTGTCGATCCTTTGGCGGCATGATCCATCCTCGCGTAAATCAAAGAAGATCGATGACATTGTGCGGTCAATGGGCGCCGGCAAACATCGCATCGATATTGAAAGTAGTGCTGGCGGCAGTTATTGGCTCAGCGCTCATTTCCGGCGTGATCGTCCTACATCAGCTTCGGTTAGGCGATTCATTGTCGTGGTCGGACTCGTGGAGCGGACTGAGGCAAGTCAACTTTGCTATCGCAGACCATCGCGAAAGGCGCGACCAGGGCGCCGGGCGCCACGCAGCTGATCGGTGGAGGCGTGACGCTCTCAGGTATGACATCGACCGCGTGACAGAGCTGGCTCCGTCGGGCGGAACGGATTTCGATAGCAGGCCGTGGGAGAACGAGCAGTGAGCGTCCCCAGAAGACTCACCGGAGAATGGCGCATCGTCGAGACGGAAGCCTGCGATAAGAGCATCTTAGACCTGATGAGTCCGGCGCGCATTGCCATCGATGCCAAAGGTCGTGGCGAATTCTCGTTTGGCTGCATCGACGGAACGTTTTTGACTAGGGCGGGTGGCCGTTCGTTCGTTTGCAGCTGGGTCGGCATCGACGAGATGAGACCAGTCACGGGCGACATCCGGATTGGAGTTGAGGCCGACGGCGTCCTCATAGGAGAAATCAGGTTTTGTCACGGCGACAGATCATCCTTTCGCGCGGTCCCTTGGACCTTTCAGTAGCTTTTGAAGTAGGCTCAATCTAACCAAGATGTGCGTCCTGTGCTCAGAACACGCCGCAGGCGTCAGGCGCACTCCCATATGACCTGCGCTCAGGAGCGGAGAGGTATGGCGGGCGCGCTAACATGCACTCGCCCGCCGAGCGGCCTGTTCTGGAAAAACTCGACGCGAAGGCCGGTGGAACTCATGTTCTTGACGATGACGGGAACTTTTTCACCACGGGAGAGCATAGGGGTCGCCGGGTTATACAAGGTGGTTCGAGGATCACGCTCCGTGCGCAAAGCATCATCGCCATAGTCGGTGGGCGTGCTCCGCGTTGCGACCGCCTTAGGCCGATCGGCAGGGACAGTTGATTGCGGTTTGGCTCTTCCGAACATCGTCGTACCAACGGACGAACTTCGGACCCAGAACGGATATCCTAACAAATGCGCTGCGCAAATTAAGCTTCGGACAATGCTGGCGAGCTAGGGTTGCTTTGCCGATACGCAAAAGGTTCGCCCGATTTGTGAGGGTGACATGCTTGCAGAGTACAGCGGCCGCGATTTTGTGGCCTGGTTGCGTAACGTCGAACGCAACAGCGAGACGATCAATGTAGCCCAGCTTCAGTTCTTGGATCGTGAAACTTGCGAGATCGGCGGACTTGGAACTGCTTAGGAAAGGAGGTGATTCATCGCGCAAGGGCTTGCCCCACGATGCGCAGCCTAACTTGCCCGCCCTGAAAAGACGCGCAGGGAGAGACAGCTGAGCATTGGCCGGCAGCCGGTTTGTTTATGCTGTGATGGCACGGTCGCGGAGCTATCCTCCCTCCGCCCGGGTCCAAGACAGGAAGGGACGTTGGGAAACCTACGTCCCTTTTGTCTTGCGGATTCAGAGGAGCGTGGGCTGCTGCCGGTTTCACGGACACCGAGCTTAGGTGTTTTTTAGTGGGATCGGAGGTGGACCATGGGACAGAGACGGACGTTTGGCCGCGAGTTCAAGCTTGAGGCTGTGAAGTTGGTTCGGGATCGCGGGGTGTCGGTCGCTCATGCGTCCCGGATCTGGGCGTGCACGCCAACATGCTGCGCAAGTGGGTCTGGGATTTCGAGGACGACCCGGCGCAGGCGTTCCCCGGCCGGGGCAGATGAAGCCGGAGCAACAGGGGATCGAGCGCCTACGGCGCGAGGTCACCAAGCTCAAGGCTGAGCGCGACATTCTAAAAAAGGCCGCGGCCTACTTCGCGAAGGACCATGCGTGATGTTCGCATTCGTCGCGAAGCACCGGGGCATAGGGAGTGCGGATGCGAGCATGATCGCGAACGAGGCGAGCCAGGTCAAACCTGGCCGCGCAATTGTCTTGAACGAGCCGTTCCTTCGGCAATGCGCACGCGACGGATCATCGGCCCACCAGGGCGAGACAGCGGGGCGCTTATTCTTCGGTCAGCTCCACGAGCGCTCTATGAGGCTTGCGCGCGCCATCCGGCCGCCGGCGTCCAGCGCTTGTCGGGAGCATCGTCGTTCTGCAGCTTATCCATCACCGGATCCAGAAAGGCCCGGAGGGCCTCGACGAGGACAGGAAAAGTTGGCGGTTGGAGTGTGGGCGCCGTACGACGCAGGAATGCGTTCCACTGGCGTTGCGTCGCCGGGTCGGCCGCGAACGCGTCCGTGAGGCTCGCTGGCCATTCCGACGGAATTCCGCGCTGCCGGTTTTCAAGCGTCCGGCGTAGACCGGCTGCGAGGGTCGCGAGGTCGAAATCGAACGTCTGCGAGATCGCCCAGATGTCGAAATGGTCCTTGAGGCGCGTTGCCTGGTCGCCGAAGCGCACCATGGCGTCGAACTTCTCGGCGATGACTGTCGTTGCCGGATAGGCGCGGATATGCGCCGCCGGCAGATCGTCAAGAAGGCGAGGGTAGTCGATATCCAGCGCCGCGGGATGGATGACATCGCCGAAGCCGATGTCGATCAGAATGGGGATAACGATGTTCTTGAGCTTGGCGTCCATGCGGACGCGGAGCCCTTGGTAGTCTTCGTCCTCGCGCATCCGTTCGACGGTTACGGTGTCGGCCGGAAAGACGAGGCTATCGTCCGGCTCCACCGCGATGCCGCACAGGCTGATGAAAGCCGATTTGGCGTTCTCCACGCCCGGATCGCCGAATCCGAGCAGGTCGAGATCCCCCGTCGCCCTGAACGGAACATCGGCCCAGGTCGCAAACAGCATCGCGCCCTTGAGCACGAACCGGTCCCGGATCTGCGATCCGGCGAGCCGATAGAGCAGACGCTCGATTCCGTATCTGAGGAGCACGCGCTGGAAATCCTGGCGCGTCGCGTTTGCGTGGTTGCGCAGGCGGTCGCGCACCGAGGCGGCGACGTCGCGGACCGGCGGCCGGGTCACAGAAGCGTCTCAAGGTGCGGGCGCATGACGTTCGCGACGCGGCAGATCTTCGCGTAACGCTGCAGGTCGGGCCGCGTGGCCTTGCGTTGCCGCAGGCCGTCCCGCAGGGCTTCGATCGCAACGTCGAGGCCGACGCGGCTGCGGTACTTGAAGCAATCGGCGATGGTTTTCGCCGGGGAGGTGATGCGCACCGCGACGCCATCGATCGTGTGTCTCTCAACCCCCGCCCGCAGCGACGGCTCGGAGGCGCGTACGATGCGAAGCCTGACCGGCGCGGCTGTCGGCGCCCATGCCTTCGATGGCATCAGCAGCCAGACCTCGTGCGGCAGCTGGGTTGTCAGGCCATGGAATTTGAGCGCGGAAAGCAGGGCGATGATGCCCTTCGGCGCGGCAAGCGCCGCCTCGGCGAGACTGTGACCTGCGGAGATGTCCGCATCCGCTAGCTGGTAGAAGCCGCGCGTTGGTCTGATAAGCACGCCGTCGTCAACAAGTCGGGCCAGCGTGGTGCGCGGCACGCCGACGGCCTCGAAATCGCGCGCCCGCGCGAGCCCCGATGTTCGGGCCAGTGCGAGCGCCTTGTGGCGATGGGAGGGGTTTTGCTCCATGGCGGGATGTTACAATAACTAGGTACTTATGTGCAAGTACCTAGAAATCGTAACGTGGGCGGATGGAGGTCACCATTCCAGTGCCAGTCAGCGGTAACCGTCCGGTCTGACCGACCTTACGGCGGCGGAGATTGGCGTCATTCTGGATGGATCGGGGCGGATCGTGTCCGCTTGTCTATCGTGGACGCGATCCGACCATGTCCGACCATAGGCCCGTGAGGGTGCGCCGCAGCTACTCCGATGCGTTCAAGCGCGAGGTGGTGGCCGAGACCCACGAGCCGGGCGTGTCGATCGCTGCGGTTGCGAGGCGGCATGGCATCAACGCCAATGTGGTGTTCGGCTGGCTGCGGGATCCGCGATTTGGCGGCAAGATCGCTCCCGTGGAGTTCCTGCCGGTCGCGACCAGTTCGACCCCGATGGCGCCGCCCACTCTGGAGAAGCGACCAGACCCGCTGGACCTGACCGTGGAGTTTCCTGGCGGGGTTCGGATTCACTGTCGCGATGAGCCCTCGCTGATTGTCGTCCTGCGAGCTGCACGGCGTATCCCATGATCCCGGTTCCAGTCTCGACGCGGGTCTGGCTGGCGGCGGGCGTCACCGATATGCGCAAGGGGTTCGATGGCCTGAGCGCGCTGGCGGAGAAGGTGCTGGAGCAGGACCCGTTCAGTGGTCATCTGTTTGTCTTCCGCGGCCGGCGCGGCGATCTGATCAAGGTCATCTGGTGGGATGGTCAGGGAGCGTGCCTGTTCGCCAAGCGGCTGGAGAAGGGACGCTTTGTCTGGCCCTCACCGGCGGATGGGCGGATCGTCATCACCCAGGCGCAGCTCGCCATGCTGCTGGAAGGGATCGACTGGCGAGCGCCGCAACGCACCTGGCGCCCGCTGGTGGCGGGGTGACCGGCGACCATCGTTCGCGGATTCACAAGCAGCGCGACGTGTGGCAAGCTTCAGTTCATGTCCCTGGCCACGTCTGATCTGCCGGATGATGTCGATGCGCTGAAGGCGATGCTGCTGTCCGCGCGCGAGGAGATATCCCGCAAGGATCAGGAGCTGGCGCACCGCGACCTGATGATCGAGAAGCTCCGGGTAAGGCTCGACAAGCAGCTGCGCGACCGGTTCGGCTCCTCCGCCGAAGGCATCGAGCAACTCCAGCTGATGCTGGAAGACCTTGAGATCACACGCAGCGCCGAGACGCCCCTTGCAGACGTGCGGCCGGAGCCGAAGGACAAGCCTCACCGCAAGCCGCTGCCCGATCATCTGCCGCGTCGGGACCAGACACTTGATCCCGGTAAGGCCTGCAACGCCTGTGGCGGCAGGCTCAGACAAGTCGGCGAGGACGTCACCGAAGAGCTGGAGTATGTGCCGGGGAGGTTCGTCGTGAACCGCATCATCCGACCACGCATGGCCTGCGCCTGCTGCGAGGCCTTTCAGCAGGCGCCGCTGCCCTCCCGGCCGATCGAGCGCGGCCGGCCGGGACCCGGCCTCCTCGCGCATGTGCTGGTCTCCAAGTACGCCGACCATCTTCCCCTTTATCGCCAGAGCCAGATCTACGCGCGCGAAGGGATCGACCTTGAGCGCTCGACCCTGGCCGACTGGATGGGCAAGACGGCCGCGCTGCTCGCCCCGCTTGCTGAAGCCATCGCCACCCATGTTCGCGTGGGCGATGCGATCCATGCTGATGATACGCCGGTCGATGTGCTGAGCCCCGGCCGCGGCAAGACCGTGACAGGTCGGCTCTGGACCTATGTGCGCGACGAACGGCCATGGGGCGGGGCAGCACCTCCCGCCGCGTTCTACCGGTTCTCCATGGACCGCAAGGGCGCACGGCCTGCCGAGCATCTGGCGGCTTATCGTGGGTTCGTGCACGTCGATGGCTATGCCGGGTTTGGGGAGCTGTTCCAGGCTGACGGCATCCAGGAGGTTGCCTGCCTCGCGCACGTCCGCCGCAAGTTCTTCGACCTGGCCAAGGATGGCCGCTCCACCACAGCCGCCGAGGCTGTCGCCCGCATCGCCCAGCTCTACGCCATCGAAGATGAAGCACGCGGCCAACCGCCCGACAGGCGAGCCGCCATCCGGCAGGCGAAGGCCCGACCCGTGTTCGATGATCTTGCCGCGTGGCTGCGCGTCCAGCTGCAGAAGATCTCCGCCAAGTCGGATCTCGCCAGAGCGATCCGCTACGCTCTCGCGCGCCTGCCGCGGCTCGAGGTCTACCTCTCCAATGGCCGCCTGGAGATCGACAACAATGCTGCTGAGCGATCCATCCGTGGGCTCGCCATCGGACGCAAGAACTGGCTGTTCGCCGGCTCCGAAGGCGGGGGACAGACCGCAGCCGTCGCCTACACCCTCATCGAAACCGCCAAGCTCAACACTGTCGATCCCCAGGCATGGCTCACTGACGTCCTCGGCCGCATCGCCGAGCATCCGATCAACCGCATCGACGAACTTCTGCCCTGGCGCTTCGCGCCGCCCGCCGGGTCCGCTAGTCTGGCGGCATGACCGCCCAAGCCATCGCCCGCCTGAAGATCATCCTCGACTATGTCGAGCCGCCAGTGATGCGGCGCATCGAGGTCCCCGTCGATATCCGCCTCGACCGGCTGCACCTCGCACTCCAGGCCGCCATGGGATGGGAGACCTATCACCTCTGGGAGTTCCGCGTGCGCAACCTCCGCTTCGGCCCACCCGGCCAGGACTACGGGTTCGGCGACGGCCCGCTCAACGCCGAGAAGACCACGCTGCAGGCCGTTATGGAGGACACCGGCGCCAAGGCGCTGAAATACCTCTATGACTTCGGCGACGGCTGGGAGCACGCCATCAAGGTCGAGCGCATCTCCGAGGCCGCTTCCGGCGCCGTCTATCCGGCGCTGGTCGAGGCCAAGGGCGCCTGCCCGCCGGAAGACGTCGGCGGCCCGCCAGGCTATGCCGACTACCTTGAAGCGCTCGCCGATCCCGACCACGAGCGTCACGACGAACTCATCCAATGGCGCGGACCCGATTTCGACACCAACGATCCGCACACCGACCGCATCAACGCCGCGTTCGTCGCCCTCGCCAAACGCTGGACCCGCAAGCCCGCCGTCAAAGGGAAGAAGGCATCACCCAAGGCGTGACCACCGGACGCTTACAGTCAGCGAACAGTTTGCGAGCAACCGGCCGCTCTTCGACGATGCCTCTCGAGATCTCTTCGCGTTCCGCCATCGTCAACGCGCGCACCGACCGTCGCCGGGCTGGCGGCCTGATGCCGCCGCTCGGCCTCAGATGCGCGAAGACGCTGGTATGTCCCCGGCCCAGCGCCTGGCCAATCGCATGCAGCCCTTCGCCCTTCTTCCAGCGCTCCCACAGCTCAGCGCTTTCGGCCGCCGTAACCTTCGTCCTGCGGTATTTTCGCCTCATCGCCATCGCTCCACGTCCTCATATCAAGGTACGTGTTGCGCTCACCGGTTGAGCCCACCGCCCATTGCTGCCGTTCACCTCGAAATCGTCGGCATCAGGGGCGGTCGATTGGCGAAAGGTTCGACGCGCGTTCGCTGCAGGCTGCGACGGGAATGCGCAATGTGTTCCGTCGATAATCCGCCCTGGCCTTTTCGGCGTAGCTCACGGTGAG
>JAUYPV010000128.1 GCA_030697555.1 Hyphomonadaceae bacterium | reverse complement strand
ATCGATTTTCTGTCGAGGCCGAACTCCGTCGGCAACAGTTCGAGCTTGAGATCCCGCGTGAAATCGCTGGAATCTCGGAACACGCTCGCGAGCGTTGCGCGCATGGCGGATACCGCATCGTGCGGAGTGCCCCGGCAGAGCTGATCGATAATGGGTTTTCCGGCCGGAGCTTCGCCCAGTATCGCCTCGCAAGCCGCGCTGGATTGATCCCCGATCAGGAGATCAGGCGTCACGGTAAGGAATCCCTGGTCGGAATTGTCCAGCAGATTGCGGATAGCGCCCTGTGTCGCGGTCAGCGCAGTGTTGGCGCCAAGCAGTTCGTGCGTGCGCTCTGCAACCCGGCGCTCCAGTCCGGCGTTGGCTTCGGCGAGTGCCTTGTTGACTCGATTGATTACGCCATGGCTGCGGATCAACCTGACAGCCGCATAGAGAAACAGGACGACGAGAGCGGTCGCGAAGATCAGCAGATATTGGCGGTCCTGCCCAGCCTGTTGCTCGACATGCTTCTGTTCGTCGCTGAGGAGGCGATCAAGATCGTCGATCCGTGTAGTTGTCGGCACGGCGGCGATGCTGCGAAGCAGATCGTTGACCAAGGGTTGCTCGCGCAGCGCGGTGCGGGTGTGGGAGACAAACACGTCGAGACCGTCCCTCACCGATGCCGGCAGCTCGCCTCCCGCCGCCTGCAGACGTTTCAGTCTTGTCTCGATCTTCGCCGCCGCTTCTTCGGAGGGCGTCTGGCTGTACACCAGGGTCTCCAGCAGCACAGTGTTTACGGCCGACGAAACCTTCCTCAGAGCTTCCAGGTCGCCTTTACCGCCGGCAAAGATCATCGCCCGGACGTCGTCCGCCGCGGTGGGAAGGAAGACCAACGAGTTCCGGAGCACCGAATTGTGCGACTTGAAGCGTTCGATCAGCCGGGTCTTTTCCCAGATCGCGCCGTCAAACGCATCGTCGGCGGCGGCCAATGCTGTGGCGGCCTCGTGCCGCTCACCTGACACCCGCGTCTTCAGATTTTCCTGAAGCTGATTGAGATCGGACAGAGGGTTGACCAGCGAATCGTAGTTCGCGTTGATCCCCGTCTTCGACTTCATCACGTCCAGTTCCCAGCGCGCATCCAGCTGCTTGATCTGGCGGACGATCGCCACGTTCTCGAAGTAACTTGACGTGTTGTGCCCTTGGGCCCTGACGAACAGGAACGCCAGAATGGAAGTCAGTACGAGGGCCAACCCCGCCATCGGGAGCCAACCCAGCCGTTTGGGAAGTTTCATCACGACTTTGGCCCCGTTTCGCCAGAGAGCGTTTTCAGGAATGCGATAATCGCCGACTTGTCCTCTTTGGAGGCGACGCGGCCAAGTTGATACTTGAACATCACATCGACGGCGCCTTCGAGCGTCACGGTCGAGCCGTCGTGGAAGTATGGCGCCGTGAGCGCCACGTTGCGAAGACTGGGCACCTTGAAGACGTACTTATCGTCTTCATCTCCAGTGACGAGATAGCGGCCCAGATCGGCTTTCGTCGGATTGCCGCGCTTCTCGAAATAGTCGCCCATGACTCCGAACTTCTGGAACATGTTGCCGCCAACGTTCACGCCCTGGTGGCAAGAGATGCAGCCATACTGTTTGAACTTCGCGTAGCCCGTTTTTTCCTCGGCCGTGATGGCGTTCGCCTCGCCCCGGAGATATCGGTCGAAGCGGGATTTAGGGGTGATCAGCGTGCGCTCGAAGCTGGCGATCGCATTCTGGATATTCGCCTTGGTGACCCCGTCAGGGTAGGCGGCCGCGAACGTCTTCTTGTAGTTGGGGTCCCGCGCCGCCATGGCAACGACGTCTTCCCATTTCGATCCCATCTCGACGGGGTTCTGAATGACGCCATCGACTTGCGCTTCGAGCGAAGCAGCACGGCCGTTCCAGAACTGAACGAAGTTGAACGCTGCATTGAGCACTGTCGGCGAATTGACGCCGGTCGCCTCGCCCCGAAAGCCAATCGAATGGGAACGGCCATCGGCGCCGCCTTTCGCCATATCGTGGCAGGTTGCGCAGGACACTTTGCCGTTGGCGGACAGACGAACATCGCTAAACAGCTGCCGGCCGATCTCGGCCCGCGCAGGATTGACGTTGAGCGTCGCGGGCAACGGTACAATCGGCTCATTGGGCGGGGCGGCGAGCGCCGGCCACGACGCGCCGAGAACGACCGCGACGGCAAGCGCCAACGCAGCGCCGGTTCCGCGGATCGCTGTGGCGACTCCGTCGGCGCGTTCGTATGCACATGTCGGCTGTTCGTGGTGCATGGGCAGCGCCCTTCTTCCGGGTCCTGCTCGCCGCTTCGGCGTGGCGCCGAATACAAATCACGCGCGAGCATTATGTAACAAATATAGAGGATAATGATTAAAGAACTGGGGGTGAGAATTAGGAGAACAGATTGCCGCCCGCGATGGTCTGGTCTTGTCTGGCGATAGTTGAGAAAGCTGAGCGAATGACCGCCGCGCGGGCGTAAAAAAAGGCCCGCGCCGAAGCGCGGGCCAAACCCAGTCGACGGAGTTCAGTCAGGCCGCAAGGAGTGCAGCAGGCCATTTCAACATCCCGTCCGGCACGCCGCACGCGGGCCAGATTCGGGGGGAACAGATATTGTCGACGCCGGAGAGCGCGATCCGACTAGTCAGTTCGCGCTCGATCAGGCCCTCGACGAAAAAGCGCACACGCGCCGCATGAGCGGTTTGCAGATCCGCAGCGAGCTTGCGCAGGAAGACAGGGGTCGGAACAATCGCCTTAGATCCGGTGATCGTTGTAGGAAGGGCAACGCCGACCGCGACCGCGCCAGAGCTGAGAAGGCCGGCCATGTCCGGTTCGTCCCAGGCCGCACCGATCACGATGTTGGGAATCCTGGTGCGAAGGGCGCTGACGATTTCGTTCAGATAGAGCCGCGGAAAACCTGGCGCGACGCCGGCAATCTTAAGCAACCGATAGCGGAAGAACTGCCGATCAAGGCGATCGATCGCCGAAAGGAGCCGCTGGCGCGTAGATAGATTCGTCAGGCTGCTGGCGTGAAGCGAAACTCCTACCAGCGCCTGCTTGTTCTGTTGGCGAAGGTGCTGCAGCGCCTGTTCCGAGACCGAAAGACTGGCCTCGTCGATCGCCGCGAATTGAACCGCGCCTGGAGCAACGCTCTCAAATAGATAGCCGGGCACTCGGGAAGCCGTCGTCTTGAGATAGGGCGTTACATACCAGCTCGACAGCGTTTCGCGCTTGACGTCCCAGACCGGTTGGAAACGCCAGTCGAGATGGGAAAGTCCCGTAACCTCGACCGGCTCGGCGGGCGCGGGAGCCGGCGCCGCGAATGCAGCATCGCCAAGGCTTTCCGTCAGCTCCTTCACGCCAACGACGTGCGTGGTCACGCCAAAGCGCGGTGTCGGGATCTCGGCGATCTGGCCGAGGAAGAATTCATTGAGCCCGTGTGTTAGCGAGCCGGCGGCCGCCTGCGCTTCCGCCCCCATTCGCGACCCGAACACCATCACGAACCCACTGGCGGCTTTGATCAGCACGTCGCCGCTATCCATGCGGCGTTGCAGAAAGTCTTCCGCGATGCCGTGTATGCGCGCCTTATTCGCCGGCCAGCGTTCGCCATAAGCGGCTGCGATTTCCTCCAGACCGATGAACTCGAACTGCGCGATGTCGACTGGGTCGCGGCCTTGCACCATCGCGCGCAATTTTGCGGCCAGATCGCCGGCCTTATCCTCGGTGCGCGGAACCTCAGTCACGACAGACTCCCCAATCCTTAAGGGGAAAGTCTGAACCATAAACCTTTAGGACGAGATAAACGCGGGTGCGGCAAACTGGTTGCCCTTTACGTCAACCTCGCCCACCTCAGCGGTGCAGCGCACAACGAGTTTGTCGCACCAATGCCGCCTCCAAAAGATGGCTTGAATCAAGCCAGCTGCCTTGAAGGTCCCGAGAGAGCGTTATCAGAATCTAGCCGCTGAACCCGCGAATAGCGTCGATCACCTGGTCCTGCTGAGCAGCATCCAGATAGGGGTGCATGGGCAGGGACAAGACGCGGCTGCGGATGGCTTCCGTGACCGGCAGGCCGCCGGGCGCCTTCGGGTAGACCGAATAGACATCTTGGCAGTGAATCGGGATCGGGTAATAGATCGCCGTCGGCACGCCCTTGGTCTTGAGGTGGGCGGCCAGCGCATCGCGCTTGTCATGCTCGATGGTGTACTGCGCCCAGTTTGAGAAACCGCCTTCGATCATCTTCGGGACCGACCGGACATGTGATGCAAGAGCTTTCGAGTAGCGCGCGGCGATGGCGTCACGCTGTTTCAGCTCATCGGGATAGATTTTGAGTTTTTCGGAGAGGATCGCCGCCTGGATGGCGTCGAGGCGCGAGTTGATGCCAATGCGCATGTTGAGATAGCGCGGGTCGTTGTCGTATTTCTTCGCCGCCATGTCCTCGGCGCTGGCCTTGCCGTGCACGCGAATGGAATCGACCAGATCAGCGAGCTGCGAGTCATTCGTTAGCACCGCGCCGCCATCGCCGTAGCAGCCGAGCGGCTTGGCCGGGAAAAAGCTGGCGGTTGCTGCATCGACCCATTCCAGTGGCTGGCGGCCATTGAGCGTGCAGCCAAATCCCTGCGCCTGGTCTGCGATCAGCTTGAGGCCATGCGCCTTGGCAATCTTCGAGATCGCCGGATAGTCCGCCGGCTGGCCGAACAGGTCGACCGCGATGATGGCGCGGGGCTTCAGCCTGCCCTCTTTCTTGACCGCCGCAATAGCCGCTTCAAGGCTCGCGGGGTCGATGTTGTAGGTGTCGGGCAGCACGTCGACGAAGACCGGGCTAGCGCCGACCAGCGGCACGACCTCGGCGGTCGCAACAAACGTGAAGCTTGGGCAGAACACGGCGTCGCCCGGGCCAATGTTCCAGGCGCGCAGTGGAATGAGCAGCGCGTCGGTTCCGTTGGCGCACGAGAGCGCGTGCTTGGCGCCCGCGAACTTGGCCAGCGCCTGTTCGAAGCCGGTCACTTCAGGTCCCATGATGAAACCGCAGGTCGTAAGCACGCGCGCGACCGCCGCGTCGATCTGGGGCGCAATGCGCTGACGCTGGGCCTGAAGGTCGATGAAGTTCATGGGGGAACACTCGTGACTGTGAGAATCGGCGCGAGCAATGCCGAAAGCTTGCCCACCCCGCAAATCACCTTGCGCTGCAATCTGTAACACCGCCGGAAAACGCCGCGTCCAAGCGTCGCGGCGGGTTATTTCACAAGGCGGCCAAGCGCTGTTTTTTCGAGTTCTGCGCGGGACCAGAACGCCGCCTGAGCCTCCACGCCCGCCCTTCCCTGGGCCGCAAGCTTGATCCGAAGTTCTGACGACCCGGCCAGCGCGCGCAGCTTCTTCGCGGCATCGGCGACGTCGGGCTCGGCCCAGGTCTGTCCCGGCATGCGGTAGATGCCGTACGGATCCTGCACGACCACGGGATCATGCCGGATCAGCAGCTCCGGAATCCCGCCCATGAAATCCATGTTGCCAGACCAGCCGGTAGCGAGCGCCGGAACGCCAAGCAAGAACGCTTCCGCGAGCGGCAGGCCATAGCCCTCAGACCGATGCGGCGATAGCAGCACGTCACACGAGGCGATGAGCTTCAACGTGTCTTCGATGCTGAAACTTTCCGAGCGCCACGAGATATCCGGCCGACCACCAGCCGCTTTTTCAATCTCAGCCTGCATCGAGGGATGAGGGTCGGTTGCTTGCACCTTGAGGACAAGGCGCTGGCGGCCGGGCTCGGGAAAAGCGCGCTTGTAGATGGCAATGGCGCCGACGATGTTCTTGCGCGCGGCGCTGGACGTGAGGTCGCCCATCGCGAGCACGGTAAAGTCGTTCGGCGGAATCTTGAAGGCCGCGCGATCCGGCACAGCCTTGAGCCCGGCAAGCGCGACCGGATGTGGCATTACACGCACAGGAACCCGCACGCCGGCGGCCAGCAACGCATCGGCGACGAACTGGCTTGGCGTCCAGATTTCGTGGAACGCGCGCGAGACGCGGACCCATGAGTCCGGAACACGTTGCAGTTCATAGACCCAATAGCCGATGCGGTACCGGTCGAGCCAAGATGACGGATCGAGATAGCCCAGCGCTTGTAAGACCTCCGGCGCGTTCACATGGGAGATCCAAACCCCGCCCGGCGGCTCGGCCGGCAATCTCGCCTTGTGTCCCGGTCCGGCCGCCAGCAACACGCGAAGGTCGTGCTCGATGGGTGCAAAGCCTGCAGACCGAAGACCGGCAAGCGTGAGCCGGGCGGCCTGAGAGAGACCTCGGGTTTCCGAAAGGAAGCCGGAGACGATCAGCGGCCCGGGAATCGGGTCAGGCTGGGCCTGGGCCAACGCCATAAATACGCGCCGCTGGGCAACACCGGCCATCAAAGGCCCTGCCAGCCCCCTGAGAGACGAAGGCGCAATGCGCCGCCAGGCCCGAGAGCCTGCGCGCAGGACACCATCAACCAACCCGCCGTTAGCCATCTTATCGAACCTCTTGCCGAGGATGAGGCAGGCGTTGGGCTTTCCGTCAATCGCTTCGATGTTGTGTGTAGGCGCAGGCGAGGTATATCCGCCGAACCGGTCGGTGCGTGGCCGGCCATGGATACATCAGACAAGGCAGGCCAGGTGGGGAGCGAGCGTCTTTCAGCGGCCGGGGAACGCCGCTGGCGCATCCTCATCGACGGCGACCATCGCGCCGACCCCAGGGGCCGGGGTCTTTCTACCTATTCGCGAACGCTAGGCGCGGCGCTGGAAGCGCTCGGCAACGAGGTGAGTTGGCTGATCGGAGCGGACGCGCCAGCAAAGCCCGACGCCGTGCTTGAAGAGGTAATGGCGTTCGACCGTCCCGCCCCCGCGCGCGGCCTGCGCCTGCAGGCGCAGACAGCGGCGCGAATGGCGGCGGGGCTAGTGACGCCGGTGGTCAACGCGCGGAAGATCAGCGTGGGCGAGACCGTGGTGCCGGAGCACCCCTCCGGACAAAGCGGCGCTACTTATCTCGCACCAAATCTATTCGTCCACGCCCACTATCGGCACATGCTGACCCGCCAGTTCACCGAAGTGCGGGTGCCCGATCCTATCGACGTGCTGCACCTCTCCGCGCCCGTGGCGGTGAAAATGCGCGGAGTGAAGACCGTAACATCAATCCACGATCTCATCCCGATCCGCCTGCCCTACACGACGACCGACAACAAGGCGGAGTTCACGGCGCGTGTACGCCGCTCGGCGGCGCAATCGGATCTCATCATCACCGTCTCGGAAGCCTCCAAGAAGGACATCGTCGACATCCTCGGCGTGGACCCGGCGAAGATCGCCGTCACCTACCAGCCAGCCGATATCGCGCCTCTTTCGGCTGAGGAGCTGGACAGCGTGCCGCGCGTGCTGGGGCGCTTCGGACTTGAGCCGCAAGCCTATGCGCTGTTCGTTGGCGCACTGGAGCCGAAGAAGAACCTGCGCCGGATGATCGAGGCGTTCCTCGAGACGGAGTCGAACATGCCGCTCGCCATCGTTGGCGGTAAGGCGTGGATGCTGGAAAGCGAGCTTGGGTGGATCGAGGGAGCGCTGGGTGAGGCGGCCAGGAAGCGGTTGCGCTTCCTCGGCTATGTCGACCGTGAGGATATCCGACGACTCTATGCAGGGGCGCAGTTCTTCCTGTTCCCCTCGCTGTACGAAGGCTTCGGTCTGCCGCCGCTTGAGGCCATGACCATGGGATGTCCGGTCGTGACGTCGAACGTCTCGTCCTTGCCTGAAGTGTGCGGCGAGGCTGCGCTCTACGCCAACCCGCTCGACCGCGATGACATCCGCAGCAAGATCGAGCAGATGATGGGCGACAAGGCGCTACGCGCGAGTCTTGCCGCCAAGAGCCGGGCACAGGCGGAAAAGTTCTCACCTGTCCATTACGCAGAGCGCCTGGCGGCCGCCTATGACCGGCTGGGGTCGTAGACGAAGGGCGAGACGAAGTCCGCAAACCTCGGCTGCTTGCGGTCGCGATCGGAGACGATGGCGGCGCCCGGCGCCACGGGCCATTTGATCGCCAGCGTGGGATCGTCCCATGCGATGCCGCCTTCGTGAGCGGGCGAATAAGGGGCGCTGACCTTGTATTGGACCAGCGTATCGGGAGCGAGCGTGCAGTAGCCGTGTGCGATCCCGGCCGGCATGTAGAGCAGGCCGGTGTCAGGCCGAAGCTCGACGCCGACATGACGGCCATAGGCTGGCGAGCCGCGGCGGATATCGACCACGACATCGAGGATGGCGCCGGAAAGGCAGCGGATGAGCTTGGCCTGCGCGAAAGGATCGGTCTGGTAGTGCAGGCCGCGCACCGTCCCGGCGGGGGCGGAGAGGCCTTCGTTGTCCTGCACGAAAATTGGCAGACCCTCGGCGGAGAAGACGCGCTCGCTCCACGGTTCCATGAAATAGCCGCGCGGATCGCCGAAGCGCTTCGGCGTGTAGACGCGCACGCCAGGAATCGAGAGGACCTCGAACATCTAGCGCGCTTCCTCAAGCAGCGAAGTGAGATAGGCGCCGTAGTCGTTGGGAATGGCGGCGGCGAGCTTTTTCAGCTGCGCATCGTTGATGAAGCCGCGGCGCCAGGCGACCTCCTCGGGACAGGCGATGCGGAAGCGCTGGCGCTGTTCCAGCGTCTGCACATAGACGGATGCCTGAAGGAGGCTGTCGAACGTGCCGGCGTCGAGCCAGGCGGTGCCGCGCGCAAGCTGGATGACCCGAAGCTCGCCACGCTTCAGGTATTCGGCGTTGACCGAAGTGATCTCGAGTTCGCCGCGTTCGGATCGCTCCGTTTTGCGAGCGATGTCGACAATGTCCTTGTCGTAGAAATAAAGGCCTGTGACGGCCAAGTTGCTCTTCGGTGAGGCAGGTTTTTCCTCGATCGACACCGGCTTTCCCTTCGCATCGAGTTCGACGATGCCGAAGCGGTGCGGATCGGCAACGCGATAGGCAAACACGGCGGCGCCTGATTGCAAATTGCCGGCATCCTGCAACTGGCCGGTTAGGCCGGCGCCGTGGAAGATGTTATCGCCCAGCGCCAGAGCACACGGCTTTCCATCGATGAAGTCGGCGCCGATGATGAAGCCCTCGGCCAGCCCGTTCGGCTTGGCCTGCTCGGCATAATCGAACTTCACGCCCCATTGCCCGCCATCGCCCAGCAGCGCGCGGAATGCCGGCAGGGCCTCGGGAGTTGAGATGATCAGGATCTCGCGGATGCTAGCGAGCATCAGCGTGGTGATTGGGTAGTAGACCAGCGGCTTGTCGTAGACAGGTAGCAGCTGCTTCGAGACGGCGCTGGTAATCGGGTAGAGGCGCGTACCTTTGCCGCCGGCCAGAACGATGCCTTTCATTGCGTCGCCCTCGCCTCATGCGCATCCATCAGTGGCTCCCACCAGGCGCGGTTGTCGAGATACCAGTCGATGGTGGATTTGAGCGCCGTCTCAAAGCTCTGTTCGGGGCGCCAGCCGAGTTCGGTTTCGATCTTGGTGGGATCGATGGCATAGTGACGATCGTGGCCGAGACGATCCTCGACAAAGCGGATGAGGTCGCGGCGACCCGGGTGCGGAACTTTCTCGTCTAGGTAGTCGCAGATCAGAGTGACTATATCGATGTTGCGGCGCTCGGCGCGCGCGCCGATGAGATAGGACTGGCCGGGGCGCCCCTTTGACAGGACAAGGTTCAGGGCGCGGACATGGTCCGACACATGGATCCAGTCGCGCACGTTGAGCCCGTCGCCATAGATGGGAAGCGGCCGACCTTCGAGTGCATTCACGATCATCAGGGGGATAAGCTTTTCCGGGAATTGCCGCGGACCGTAATTATTGGAGCAGTTGGCCGTGAGCGTAGGTAGGCCGTAGGTTCGATACCAAGCGGAGACGAGATGGTCGGCGGCAGCCTTCGATGCCGAGTAGGGCGAGGAGGGATCGTAGCGCGTCGTTTCGGTGAAATGGCCTTCGGGCCCGAGCGAACCGAAGACCTCGTCAGTCGAGACATGAAGAAACCGAAATTCCTTTTGCAGCCGCCCGTGAAGGGCGGACCAGTAGAGGCGCGTTGCCTCGAGAAGGCTGTGCGTGCCGGCAATGTTGGTTTCGATGAAAGGTGACGAGACAACGATAGAACGATCAACGTGCGTCTCGGCGGCTAGATGAACAACCGCGTGCGGTTGTTCCTCCTCAAGCAGCCTCCCAATCGCCGAATAATCGCAAACGTCCGCGTGAACAAATCGAAAGTTCGGCCGGTTAGCAGCAACTGCCAGCGAGTTAATGTTGGCCGAATAGGTAAGCTTGTCCACGACAACTACACGAGTTGTCGGGTCAGCGACGGCCTGAAGAACGAACTCAGAGCCGATGAAGCCTGCGCCGCCCGTGACAACAACTCTCATCAGGAGTTCCAGCTGTTTTGCCTAGCGGCCTATCCCCTACCGCAGCGGACGCAAAGTGCAACCAACAGAGCTTGACTGTACGGCGCAGCTAGCTGATCGAGTCTTCTTTGTGCCAGAAAGGCGGAATGGGGACAAACCTTTGCAGTCGCTCCTGAAGCAAATCCACGGCTGGATGTTCGACACAGCTCTCCCGTGGTGGACGAGCAACGGAATCGACCGGGCAAACGGGGGCTATGTCGAACATTTCGACTTAGACGGCCGTGACGCTCAAGCTCCATTCAAGCGCACGCGTGTGACGTGCAGGCAGATCTACGTATTTTCTCATGCCGCGCAACTGGGTTTCACACCCGGCGCAGAGCTTGCTGCCCATGGCATGAGACATCTGACCGAGAAAGCATGGCTAGGGACGGGTATCGGTTTTGCGCGCCACACTACGCGTACTGGCGAGGTGCTGGATCCAACACAGGACCTTTACGATCTCGCTTTCGCTCTGTTCGCGTTCGGTTGGTATTTGCGAGCGTCTGGCGAAAGGTCGGCGCTCAACTGGGCACATTTGACGCTCGATGTGATCGAAGCGAAGCTTGGCCATCCCAACGGCGAAGGGTTTCAGCATGAGGTGCCTGCTACCGGGTGGCGTCAGCAGAATCCCCACATGCACCTTATCGAAGCCGCCTTGTCGGTCTACGAAGCTAGTGGTGTTGAACGTTTCGCCGTTCTCGCCAACGAGATCGCAAGTCTCTTTCAGACGAAGTTCTTCGATTCCGCGTCAACCACATTGTGCGAGTTCTTCAGGGACGACTGGTCGCGCGCGCCGGGTGAACACGGACGGATCATTGAACCTGGGCATCAGTTCGAATGGGCGTGGATATTAGTGAACGCGAAACGCCTAGTCGGCATCGATCTTTCGACGGAAATTCGAAGCCTTGTCGGGTTTGGCGAGCGGTTCGGCGTCGACAGAGAGACGGGACTTACCTACAATTCGGTAAACGACATCGGCGTCCCCATCGATCGCGGATCACGCTCCTGGCCCAACACCGAGCGCCTCAAGGCCGCCATTGCTTTGTATGAAC
>JAUYPV010000117.1 GCA_030697555.1 Hyphomonadaceae bacterium | reverse complement strand
TCCGGCCAAGTGGGAGGGATATCCAGGGACTGCAGGGCTGAACGCCTGCAGCCTGCACGCCGGCGGCGACACCCACGGCAGAGGCGTGAAACGACCGCCTTGTCCGAGGCCGCTGATCTAACGGACGCGGGGGCGCGGGATTTCGCGTTTCTTCTTGTCTGCCGGTAGAGCTGGGCAACCAGCGAAGCCAAACCACGCGGGCGATCCCGCGTCCCCGGCCCTCCATCAGGAGGCGCACACAGCAACCCGCAGGGCGGCGCGCCCGTGCGAAAGCTGAGCTGCGCCTGATGTTTGAAATTGAAGCCCCAATCCCACCACGAGTCATTCTCGGGCCTGTCCCGAGAATCTCGGTTCGAAAGGCGATGGAACTTGTGAGACTCCCAATGAAGCGCCAACCAAGATCCCCGGGATGCGGAGCTTCGCTCCTTACCCGAGGATGACCGCACAGGGAAAGCCGAAGGAAACAACTACTCCCTACTCGCCACTCCCTATTCGCCAGCGATCGAAGCGAGCCTCAGAACTCTGCCCGCAGCGCTACCCTGAAATTCCGGCCCGGCATCGGTGCAAACTCCTTCAGCGGCGAGGCATGCACGCGCACCTCCTCGTCGGTGAGGTTCCGCGCTTCGAGCATCAGTTTGACGTTGCTGGTCAACGCAATGCCGAGGCGCGCATCGAAGGTGAGATAGTCGTCCGTCGGCGTCTCGAACGCGGCGACCTCATCCTGCTCGGCGCCGTACTGCGCCTCGAGGCGGCCGGTGAAGATGCCCCGCTCACCCTCGATGCCGGCATTGACCGTCATCGGCGGGATCAGCGGCAGGTTGCCGCCGGCATCCAGCTCGGCGCGAACGAAATCGACGGAGCCATCGGTCTTCCAGTCGACGCCCAGCGCATTGCCGAGCTGCGCATCCGCCGACACTTCAAAGCCGGTGAAGTTTGCGCCAGCCTGCACAAACTGGAAAACTGGCAGGTCGCCCTCCGGCCCGGGAACCACGACGCCGGTGTCCTCGAGATAGATGAAGCTATCGAAATCGAACCGGTAGACGCTGCCGGAGACGTTCACGGCGTCGCCTTCCCAGCGCGCGGTCAGCTCGTAGTTGACGCCCTCTTCGGTCGTCAGCGTGTCGTCGCCCACCTCGAACTGTTCGGTCGCCAGGTGAGGTCCGTCGGCGAACAGCTCGATGTCGGTCGGCGCCCGCTCGGTGCGCGACACCGATCCACCCAGGAACACATTGTCGCCCAGGTGAACATGCGCACCAAAAGAAGCATTCCAGGCGTCGAATCCGCGCGCGCCGCCAACGATATTGTCGACGTCGACATCGTCGAAGCGCAGGCCGCCTTCAAGTCCCCAGGTTCCGCGGTCATAAGTTTCGTAGGCGAAAATGCCGGTCTGTTTCGTTGTCGTGGGGCCGATCAGGGACTCGTCACCGAGCGCCGCGAAATCGCGTTCCGAGGCCTGCACGCCAAGGCTTCCCTCGACGCCGCCGATCGGCGCATGCGCCGCTTCGATGCGCCCCTCCCAACCTTCGTTGGTGAACACAGTGCCCGGCTCGCCGGGTCCTTCGAACTCGGTGTGCTCGTAGTCAACGACCGAACCCCAGCCCTTCAGCGACCGGATCGGGCCTTCGAAATTGATCCCGCCGCGCATGTCGTAGCGGGTCTGCTCCATCTCGATGAACACCGTCTCCTCGGCGACGTTGCCGTAGTTGCTCTCGAGACGCCGCACGCCGCCGCCAAGGAAGGCGCCGTCGCCAACCCAGGAGAGGCCGCCGCTGAGCGACTTGGTCTCGACCGCCGAGTTGGGCAGCGTGCCGTGTGCAAAGTCGGCCGGATCGGCGCCGCCGGCGATTGCTTCATCGCGCGCCGCCTGCGACAACGCAAAGCCCGGAATGTCGATATCATCCGTGTCGAGATAGCTGCCATTCACCACCGCGACGAACTGCCCGAACTTCACCGCTGCTCGCGCCGCCGCCTGCTTGCCCTCATCCGCGCTGGTCAGCCCGCCATAGACCGCGCCGGAGAAATCCTTCTCCGGCAGCTTCTCCACGATCAGGCCATCGATCACGTTGACCACACCGCCGGTCGCGCCTCCGCCGTAAGCAAGAGAGGCCGGCCCGCGCAGGATCTCGATGCGCTCCGCGCCGAGCGGATCACTGGTCACCGCGTGGTCGGGGCTGGCGGCGGAGGCGTCGATCACACCGATGCCGTTGGCCAACACCTGCACCCGCTCCGCTCCGAGGCCGCGGATGATCGGCCGGCTCGCGCCCGGCGCGAACGCCGTGCTCGCCACACCGGGCAGTCCAGCAAGCGTGTCGCCCAGTCCGCCCGCAAGCCTGTCGGTGACGTCTTCAGCTTCCAGCACGGTGGTCGAAGCGATCAGCTCGTCGCTCGTCCGCGCCGGTCCGATGCCGGTGACGACGACGACATCGCCGCCATCGTCCGGGGCCTGGACCGCGCCAGCCTGTCCGGGCGTCACCTGCGCAAAAGCTGCAGGGCCCAGAAGCCCCAGCGCAGCAACGCCAATCGCCAGTCTCGACGCCAAAAGCATGAAGTCCTCCGCACACGTTACATTGTAACGCTATGGTATAACATCTGGCGTTTCAAGCCCCTTCTTGATGCCCCGAAATCATGGACTTGCGGCGCGTGCGCCCGGCGCTCTACGGAGTCCGGATGCTGAAGCAGATCCCCAACGCGCTGACGCTCCTGCGCCTGATCCTCGCACCGGTGATCGCCTGGCTGTTCTGGATGGCTGTGAGCCCACCGTTGGAAGCGCAGACGTTTTCCGCCGGCAAGGAGGCGCAAGGCGGCTTTGCGCTCGCAGCCGCGATCCTCTTCCTCGTCGCCGCGCTGACCGACCTGTTCGACGGCATGGCCGCACGCGCCTTCGATGCGCACTCGAAATTCGGCCGGCTGATCGATCCGATCGCGGACAAGGCCCTCGTCGGCCTTCCGCTTCTCGCCGCCGCGATCGGCATCTGGCGAAACGACGATCCCGCCTGGCCAATCGTTGCGATCGCCACCGCGGTGATCATTGCGCGAGATGTGACAATGACCGTCCTGCGCATGCTCTCGCCCGACGGCGAAGGCGTCCGCGTGTCGTCACTGGCAAAATGGAAGACCGCACTCGAACTGTTCGTCGTCGGCGTTCTCCTGGTAATCATCGCAGTGCTGGCCAATGCAAAAGCACTCGGTCTGGGCGAGCTGGTCGATGTTCCGCCTATACTCCCGCAGGTCTGGCTTGCCCTGCTCGTGCTCGCGGCGGCGCTCTCGGCCTACACGGCGTTCCAGTATCTCACAGCGAAGAAAAACCAGACCTGAAACGCGAACTATTTCAGGCGTGCGAGATCGCCCCGCAGGAGCTGCTGGACGGCCGAAAAATCCTTGCCTGCAAAGCCCAGCCGATCGAACAGCGCATAGATCGCTTCCGCCTGCGCACCCAGCGGCGTCGTCGCGCCCGCCTTGGCCGCGGCTTCCTGCGCGAGCTTCAGATCCTTCAGCATCATCCCCGCCGCGAACCCGCCTTCATAGTTGCGGTCCGATGGCGTCTGTGGCCCGACGCCGGGCCAGGGCGAATAGGTCGTGAGCGACCAGCACTGCCCCGAAGACTTCGACGCGATCTCGAAGAAGCGATCCGCCGCCAGTCCCAGCCGCTCAGCCAGTGCAAACGCCTCGCACGTGCCGATCATCGAAATGCCGAGCAGCATGTTGTTGCAGATCTTGGCCGCCTGCCCCGCCCCATGGTCGCCCGCACGGATGGTGACGCGCGACATCGGCTTCAGCGTCTCTTCGACGTTGGCGAAATCCTTCTCCTCGCACCCCACCATGAAGGCGAGCGTCCCCGCATCCGCCGCCGCCGTGCCGCCCGACACCGGCGCATCCGCAAACCGGAAGCCGGCCTCCTTGGCCTGCTTGGCAACAGCCCGCGCGCTTTCGACGTCGATGGTGGAACAGTCGATCAGCAACGCAGACTTCGGCGCATGCGGAAGGATATGTTCGTCATAGACCTTCCGCACATTCGGCCCCGCCGGCAGCATGGTGATGACCACATCCGCGCCTTCAACCGCCTTCGCAACGCTCCCTGCGGCGTGCGCCCCCGCCCCCACGGCTTTTTTCACCGCCGCTTCGGACAGATCGAACGCATACACCTCGCGCCCGCCCACAACCTGCCGCGCGGCCATGCCGCCGCCCATGTTTCCAAGGCCAATGAATGCGATGCGGGTCATGTTGAGAACTCCCATTGCAGAGGCGCCTGCAATTGTTCGGCGCTGTAGTCGATACGGATAGCGCGGCGGCTTGTTGGGCGGCGCGAGGCGCCTGACCGGTGAAGGATCAGGGCTTTCGCCGCCAATACGTCGCCACGTTGCGCAATGCATTGCTCCGTGACGGCGGCAGAGGCAATGCCTTCCGCGCGGTCATCTGGAACCTTGCCGCGTGAATGTGATCCTGTCGCGACTACGAGGCATGCGCTTTCAACGTCGGCGGCATCGAGATGGACACGCAGGAACAGCATGCGCTCGAGTAGGCCGATCGGCGGCTCGACATGCCAGACACCGGATTTGCGCGTCCAGTTGACGAAGCCGGGCGTCTCGACCCGCTCGCGGACGGCGATCACGCGGTCCTGATGCCACGGCAGGGCCCAGTTGGCGGCCTCGGTCTTGTTGAACGCCACCACCCTCACCGGCCGCGCTCCGGCAAGCAGGCTTTGCGCAAGGCGATCGACAGGTGCCAGCGCGGCGATGAGATCCGGTGCCGGAGCGATGCGTGCGCCTGGCGCTGAGCCCAACGCGCAGATGGGATCGAGCGCCCGCAGTTTGGTCTCGCTCAGCGCACCGCGGAACCAGACGCAGCCTTCGCTTTCCAGCGCGTTGGCTGCGTCCGGCATGCGGCATTACCTCATTGTCGGAATGACGAAGCTCGAATCTCCGACATCCCCTTCAGGCCATCTTGCCGTGACGGTTTTCACCTTGGTCCAGAACTTGACGCCTTCCATGCCGTGCTGGTTGGTGTCGCCGAAGGCCGAGCGCTTCCAGCCGCCGAAGGTGTGGTAGGCGACCGGCACGGGGATCGGCACGTTGATGCCCACCATGCCGACATTGACCTTAGCTGCGAACTCGCGCGCCGCACGGCCGTTGCGCGTGAAGATCGCAACACCATTGCCGTACTGGTGCTTGCTCGGCAGCGCGATGGCATCCTCGAACGTGTTGGCGCGCACGATCTGCAGCACGGGCCCGAAGATTTCCTCGTGATAGGTCTTCATGCCCGGCTTCACATTGTCAAAGAGGGAGGGCCCGATGAAAAAGCCCTTCTCATAGCCCTGCAGCGAGAAATTGCGGCCATCGACCACCAGGTCAGCGCCCTCGTCCTTGCCGAGCTGGATGTAGTCCGCGATCTTCCTGCGGTGAGCCGCGCTCACCACCGGGCCATACTGAGCTGCCGTATCCGTCGACACGCCGACCTTCAGCGTTTCCATTTCGGCGACCATCCGGTCGCGCAGTTCGTCCGCGGTCTTCTTGCCCACCGGCACGACGACCGGCAGCGCCATGCAGCGCTCCCCAGCCGAGCCGAACGCGGCCCCGGAGAGATCCTTCACCACCTGGTCCATGTCGGCGTCCGGCAGCACGATGCCATGGTTCTTCGCCCCGCCCATCGCCTGCACGCGTTTCCCGTTCGCAGCCCCGGTCTGGTAGATATAGCTCGCGATGTCGGACGAGCCGACGAAGCTCACCGCCCTGACTTCCGGATGGTGCAGGATCGCGTCGACCGCCACCTTGTCGCCGTGCACGACGTTGAGCACGCCGCTCACATCCGTGCCCGCCGCCGCTCCGGCTTCCATGAACAGCTCGGCGAGCCGCACCGGAACGCTTGGATCCTTCTCCGAGGGCTTCAGCACGAAGGTGTTGCCCACGGCGATGGCGACGCCGAACATCCACATCGGGATCATTGCCGGGAAGTTGAACGGCGTGATGCCGGCGACCACTCCCAAGGGTTGGCGCATCGAATAGACGTCGATGCCGGGACCTGCGCCTTCGGTGTATTCGCCTTTCAGCGCGTGCGGGATGCCGCAGGCGAACTCGATCACTTCGAGGCCGCGCTGGACGTCGCCCTTCGAGTCAGCAATCACCTTGCCGTGCTCACTGGAGAGCATCTCGGCAAGCTGGTTCATATTGGCTTCGACCAGCCGCTTGAACTCGAACATGACGCGCGCCCGGCGCTGCGGGTTCACCGCGCTCCAGGCGACATGCGCCTTGGCCGCCGCCTGCACCGCCGCATCGACATCCGAGTTCGAGGCAAAGCCGACCTTGGCCTGGACCTCCCCCGTATTGGGGTTGAAGACATCACCCTCGCGGCCAGAGGTCGCTTTCGCGCTTTTGCCGCTGACGAAACCCTCAATGCGTCTCATGCCGAACTCCTTATTCCGGCTGTCGATACCCCTCTCCGCTTGACCTGACAAACAGAAGCTGGCGACTTGCCGCCACGTTATTTTCCTGCCCAGGGGCTGTTCCATGAAAACCCGCGCCGCCGTGGCTTTTGAAGCCAAGAAACCGCTTGAGATCGTGGAACTCGACCTGGAAGGACCAAAGGCTGGCGAGGTGCTCGTCGAGATCAAGGCGACGGGCGTTTGTCACACCGACGCCTACACGCTCGATGGCTTCGACTCGGAAGGGATTTTCCCGTCCATCCTGGGCCATGAAGGCGCAGGCATCGTCCGGGAAATCGGGCCGGGCGTCACCTCAGTGAAAGTCGGCGACCACGTCATCCCGCTCTACACGCCCGAATGCCGCCAGTGCAAAAGTTGCCTCTCGCAGAAGACCAACCTGTGCACGTCGATCCGCGCCACACAGGGCAAGGGCGTGATGCCGGACGGCACCTCGCGCTTCTCGCTGAACGGCAAGCCGATCTACCACTACATGGGCTGCTCGACCTTCTCGAACTACACCGTCCTGCCCGAGATCGCCGTTGCGAAAATCCGTACCGACGCACCGTTCGACAAGGCCTGCTACATCGGCTGCGGCGTCACCACCGGCGTCGGCGCCGTGGTGAAGACGGCGAAGGTCGAGCCCGGCGCCAACTGCATCGTCTTCGGCCTCGGCGGCATCGGCCTCAACGTGATCCAGGGCCTGCGCATGGTGGGCGCCGACAAGATCGTCGGCGTCGACATAAACCCGGCGAAGGAGGAATGGGGCCGCCGCTTCGGCATGACGCACTTCGTCAACCCCAACAATGTCCGCACTGATCTCGTGCCGCACCTCGTGGCGCTGACCGACGGCGGCGCCGACTACACGTTCGATTGCACCGGCAACACCACCGTGATGCGCCAGGCGCTGGAAAGCTGCCACCGTGGGTGGGGAACCAGCGTCATCATCGGCGTCGCGGAGTCGGGGAAAGAGATCGCCACCCGCCCCTTCCAGCTCGTCACCGGCCGCGTCTGGAAGGGCTCGGCCTTCGGCGGCGCCCGCGGACGCACCGACGTGCCGAAGATCGTCGACTGGTACATGGAAAAGAAGATCGAGATCGACCCGATGATCACCCACACCCTCAGGCTCGAGGACATCAACAAGGGATTCGACCTGATGCACGAAGGCAAAAGCATAAGAAGCGTGGTGGTCTACTGATCGGCCACTACGGGTTGTGGTTTATCAAATCTGAACGCCCGTCGTAGCGGACTTTTAAGTCCTCTTGGGGCAAGTTCCGGCGGATAACGCCAAGAGCCTCCCCAATGAGCTATGACCTTCTCGTCTTCGATCCCGCCGCCCCGCCGGCGGACCGCATCGGCTTCCTGTCGTGGTACACTGACATGGCGCGCGCCGGCGATGGCAGGCTCGTCACCAATCCCGTTGTCGCCAGCGCCCCGCTGCAGGCCTGGTATCGCGACATGATCAAGGGCTTCCCGGCCACGAGCGGACCGGACAACGCAGGCCTCGCCGCCATCGACAACGACAATCGCGCCGAATACCGCTTCGCGCCCGGCGCCGTCTTCGCTGCATTCCAGTGGGAAGCCTCCCGCCACGCCCAGCGCCAGGCCGTGAAACTCGCCCGCACCCACAATGTCGGCTTCTTCGACGTGAGCGGCAATGACGGCACGGTCTGGGGACCCTCGGCCAAGGGCTTCTACCAGGTGCTCCACCGCAACGGCCTTCCATAACCTCCCGGCCTAGCCATCGGCTTTGCCCTGTGTAGAACGGGGCATGTCTGTCGAAACCGTGAAAACCTATCGCGTTGCTGGCGGCGAGCTGCGCTATTGCCGGCACGCAAGCGAAGCGACGCGGACGCCGATGACGTTCAGCGTCTTCACGCCGGAAGGTCCCGGCCCCTTCCCTGTCCTTCTCTGGCTGTCTGGCCTCACCTGCACCGAGGACAACTTCACCACCAAGGCCGGGGCCTACCCGGCGGCCGCGGCCGAAGGCCTGATGATTGTGGCGCCCGACACGTCACCGCGCGGGGAGACTATCGCCAACGATACGGCCTATGATCTGGGGCAAGGCGCAGGCTTCTACGTCGATGCAACTGAAAGCCCCTGGGCGCCCAACTTCAAGATGGAAACCTACATCGTCCGCGATCTCGTGGCGGCGATACGCACGAACTTTCCCTGTGATCCGGTCAAACTTTCCGTCTCCGGCCACTCCATGGGCGGCCACGGCGCGCTCACCTTCGCTCTGCGCCATCCGGAACTCTTCCGCTCCGTATCAGCCTTCGCACCGATCTCTTCGCCGATGAACTGTCCGTGGGGCGAGAAAGCCTTCACAGCCTATCTTGGCCCCGACCGAGAAACCTGGCGCGCGCACGATGCCTGCGAGCTTATCCGAGCCGGCGTATCGCGCGGATACTATCCCGACATTCTCGTCGACCAGGGTCTTGGCGATCAGTTCCTGGCCGAACAACTCAAGCCAGAGTTTCTGGAACAGGCGTGCCGCGAGGCGGGCCAGGGCCTCACCCTTCGCATGCAGCACGGCTACGACCACTCATACTTCTTCATAGCAAGCTTCATCGCGGAACACATCGGCTGGCATGCTCGCTGCCTCGCCTGAAGCGCCGCAGAGTTAGATCTCGTGATACAAACAAATATATTTTTGGACATAGCTCTGAAAACAATATATCGCGGCGCCGGGTTGATGCGTAATCATTCGATCGTTGGAATAATAAAGGGCAGCCCATGGCATCCAAACTCCCCAATATCGATAATCTCTCGCTGGCCGATCTTAACGAGCTGATCGCCAAGGCCCAGAAAGCCATCGCCTCCAAGAAGGACGAAGCCAAGAGCGGCTTCCTCGCCAAGATGCGCGCCGACGCGGCCGCACACGGCCTGGACCTCGACGAAATCCTCGGCAAAGGCCCCGGCGGCCGCCGCCAGCGCTCGGACAAGGGCGTCAAACTGAAGCCGAAGTATTTGGGGCCCAATGGCGAGATTTACACGGGCCGCGGCCCCACGCCAAAATGGCTGAAATCGCTCGAGCGCAAGGGCGAGAAGCGCGAGAAATTCCTCGTCAAGTAAGCGAGCAGATCGGGAAATCAGAACGGCCCGGCGCGAAAGCTCCGGGCCGTTTCTTTTGGCACGGAAAAAGGCGTTGCCCGGAGGCCCCACGCAGGTTGAATTTCTTCTCACTGCGGGCATCGCTACTGCATGGAACCGTCCCGGTCTGCGCTCATCGCCAAGCCTCGCTCAAACGAGACGGTATGTGCGCTCCCACGTTGAAACTCCTTCGCAAAGACAGCGGCCTGGTCAAGGTTGAATGGGTCGGCATCTCAGCGGTGCTAGTGCTCACCACGATGGCCATCACTGCTTTCACCATGCAGGGCGCAGACGCTGCGGGTGGCAACATCTCGACAGGCTCGGATTCGGTCGAGTCATCCGACCCGCTCCTCGGCGACGGCGCCAGCCTCAACTGGCTTTCGGATCTGGCTAACCGGCTCGCCAACCCTGGCTCGCGAGCCGAGCGCAGGATGGTAGTGGAACCCGGAATTGCGGTCGCTGGCGTCAGAATAAATTCGCGGTGCTCCGACATTCGATATCACGCTGACTCTGCCACTGCTTGTTGCAGCAGCCATTCCCGAAACCTGGCAATTTTCGGCATTCCGGCATTACTCCGCGGACAGACAATCCAGTAGGCGAAGCTTGCCGGCTGGCTTTGTGACATCGGTCGAACGAGACGGCCTTCGGCGATGTCACGGTACGCAAGAGCGCTTCGTACGAGCGCCACTCCCTGCCCAGAAACCGCCGCGTCGATAGCGAGGCTCATTTCGTTGACCACTAGCCCATGCGCGTCCTTTCCAGGCGCCGCAACACCAAAAGCCCGAAGCCACGATTTCCAGGCATCAGTGGCTCGGTGATGGATAAGTGTGTGCTTTGAAAGGTCGGCGGGAGTCCGTGGCGGCTTTCCGCGGAACAACGACGGGCTGCAAACGGGAAAGAGGGACTCCTCACATAGACGCACGCATTCGAGCCCAGCCCAATTCCCGTCCCCATGCCGGATGGCAAGATCAATCTCGCCGTCCATAAAATCGATATGTTGAGGATTAGCGCTGATGCGCAGCTCGAGATCCGGATGGGCGTTTGAGAAAGCACCGAGCCGCGGCACCAGCCATTTCGCGGCAAAGCTTGGCGACACGCTCACCGTCAAGACTCGCGCTTTGCGCTGCGGATCGAAGATCGCGCGCTCGCCAAGGCGAAGGCGGCCGAGCGCCTCGGTGGCAAAGGGGAGGTAAAGCTTGCCGGCATCGCTAAGGACCAGCGTTCGGCCGTCGCGAAAGAACAGATCTACTTTGAACCGCCGCTCCAGATCGCGTACGCCGTGACTAACTGCGCTCTGGGTCACGTTCAGCTCAGCAGCCGCTCGCGTGAAACTCAGGAGTCGCGCCGCAGCCTCAAAAGCACGAATTGAACTGATCGATGGCGGATACCAGGAGGACATTTCACTCTATGTATGAACGTTTCTCATGAGATGGTGAAGTACCTAGTCGATTTGCGGCCCTCCTCTAGATTCTCCATGAGCAAATTTTGATCGGTGTTCGCGCCTGCGAAGCGTATGAGGATGCGATCTTTCGCGTGGGCCGGGCGTGATGCCGTCTGCCAATCTGGAGGGAGTTCAAAGTCATGGAAATTGACCGCCGCACCGTCATCGCCGCAGTCGCCGCAACCGGCGCCGCGCTCGCAGTCGAGGCATGCGCGACAGCGCAGCAGACGCCCACTTCTGCAGCCCCAGCAAATTATCAGGCCCTTCCGCTTCCCTTCGATCCGAAAGCCATCCCCGGTCTCTCCGAGAAAATTCTCGTGAGCCATCACGACAACAACTATGTTGGCGCGGTGAACCGGCTTGGCGCCATCGAGGCGGAGGTCGCCAAGCTTGATATCAACACGGCGCCTGGATTTGTGTTGAACGGGCTCAAGCGCGAAGAGCTGATCGCGATGAACTCGATGATCCTGCACGAGGTCTACTTCAGCTCGCTTGGCGCCAGCGGAGGAAGCCCCAGCTCCCAGCTCGCAAGCCAGATCAAGAAGGATTTCGGCAACGAGAAGACATGGCGGGACCAGTTCGTCGCGATGGGCAAAGCTCTGGGCGGCGGTTCTGGCTGGGTTCTGCTCGTCTGGTCGCCGCGTGCAGGTAAACTGATCAATCAATGGGCCTTCGATCACACTATGAACATTGCAGACGGCCGTGTGCTTCTCGCACTCGATATGTATGAGCACGCCTATCATATGGACTTCGGCGCTCGGGCCGCCGCCTATGTCGATGCCTTCATGGGCGCGATCAGCTGGACGAACGCCGACAAGATGCTGGCCGCCGCCCTCAGGGCCTAAGGTCTTAGGCAAGCCTTCCCACATAACCAGCGGCTGGCATGAGCAACGCTCATGACCGGGTGAAGAGGTTTCGTTTTTCCAGGCGCCTCGCGAGGACTAGTCATGAGCATGACTTGTCATTCTTGTGAAGGTTCCCATGGCCCGCGCTCAAACTGCCGCCCGCATGCAGGACGCTCTTCAGGAGCTGTTCGGCGACCGCCGCCCGACTCGGTGGGTGACCCGCGAGCGACCAAAGATCGACCGCATCGCCTGCCCTTGGGCGATCCGCCGGTTCATCGATGCGGATGCGGTCATCCTCTATGTGCCGACATCGGAGGTCTTAAATATCGCAAAGCGCGAGGGCGCTGCGGCATTCGACATCCCCGGCGCGCCGATTACCCACCAAGGCGAGCTTTGCAGCTTTGACACACTGATCCAGCGCTTTGGCCTGGAGAAGAACAAGGCGCTCGCCACGGTGGCGCGCATCGTGCGGGGCGCCGACACCAACCGCCACAAGATTGCGCCGGAAGCGGCCGGCCTGCACGCGATCTCACTCGGACTATCGAAACTGCATACCGACGACCACGCCATGCTGGCGCAGGGCATGATCGTCTATGACGCACTCTATGCTTGGGCCGGCGGCGCCCGTGACGAGGTGCACGACTGGCGTCCACAATGAGCCGGCCGACGATCTTGCTCTCCAACATCGACATGAGGGCGCTGGTGACGCCGGCGGACTATCTGAAGGCGGTGGAAAGCGGATTTGTCGCCGCGCGGAAGGGCCGAGCATCTTCCCCTCATCCCATGCATATTCCCGTTCAGCATGGTGGCTTTCACGCCAAGGGAGCGCAGCTGATCACCGAGCGCGGCTATGTCGCGCTGAAGCTCAACGGCAACCTGCCTGGCAATCCCGAGCGAACCGGCCTTCCAACCATCCAGGGCGCATTGCTCTTGTGCGACGCAGAGACCGGCGCGGTGCTTTCTGTCATGGACTCAATTGAAATCACATTGCGCCGAACTGCCGCCGCCAGCGCGTTGGCGGCCCAGCATCTGGCGCGCCCCGATTCTCGGACCTTGCTGATCTGCGGGTGCGGCCAGCAAGCCGAGCCGCACGTCGAGGCGTTTATGGGCGTTCTTCCGATCCGCAAGGTTTTTGCCTGGGACATCGACGAGGGGCGCGCATCATTGTTCGTCAAACGGATCGGCGACAGCCTTGGAGTTGCTGTGCGCGCCGTCTCCCGGCTTGAAGACATGTCGCGGGATTGCGACGTGATCGCGACCTGCACCACGTCCCGGACAGCTTTCTTGAAGGCAGAACACGTGTCGCCCGGCAGCTTCATCGCAGCGGTCGGAGCTGACAGCGCCTCGAAGAGCGAGATCACCCCGGAGCTGATGGAGCGTGCGACCGTCGTTGTGGATTCGCTGGATCAGTGCCTGGCTATGGGCGACCTACGCTTGACGATTGCTTCGAGCGCGCTGTCATCAACCGATGTCTACGGCGATCTCGGCGAACTTGCCGACGGCTCAAAACCCGGGCGAACGCGCGAGGATGAAATCACGATATTCGACAGTACCGGCACAGCCATCGAAGATGTGGCAAGCGCCGCGATGGTCTACGAGCGCGCCTTAGCAGCCCACCGCGGACTCCCCTTCGTCCTGTCACGGCAAGTCCGAGCCTTCCGGAGAGATGCATGACGGATGTCGTCGTTCACGGCTTTCAGCGCAGTACGTACGTCAACATTGTGCGATTGGTGCTGAGACACAAAGGCATCGATTTCCGGTTCAACGATCTCGAAACCCAGATCGGGTCACCGGCTCACTTCGCGCTGCATCCCTTCGGTCGTGTTCCGATCCTGGAACATGGCGATTTTCGCATCTACGAAACCAGCGCTATCGTGCTCTACATCGAAGACACGTTCAAAAACCGGCCCCTCATGCCATCAGCCCCAAAAGACCGCGCTCGCGTCCACCAGTGGATTAGCGCCGTCAACGGCTACTATTATCCGTACATGATCTATCACCTGGTGCACGAGAGGCTTGTGTTTCCGCCTCTCGGCATAGCGCCGGATGAGAAGGTGGTGCAGGCGTCGATTCCGCAGATCAATCGCGGTCTCGACATCCTCGAGCGATCGCTGGAAGAGACGGGAGACCACCTTGTTGGTGCGCTTAGCCTCGCCGATTTCTTCCTCTACCCCAGCATATACGCCCTCAACCTCAGTCCCGAAGGACAGGAAATGCTCCCGCGCCGGCCGCGCGTGGCGGGATGGCTTAAGCGCATGGATGACCTCGAAACAGTGCGGGCTTTCCGGGCAGCTACGCCAACGCCCGTCCCCATCGAGCACGCGCGCGCCTGGGTCGATGGCCATCGCCCGCGGTACTGAATGACACAGACCTTGGCGAAGCCTGCCTTCAGCGAACTGGTAGCCGCCAGTTTCAAAGTCGGCTGCCTGGGGTTCGGCGGGCCTGCCGGCCAGATTTCCCTGATGCACCGCATCTTCGTTGATGAAAAAAAGTGGCTAGACGAGGCCCGTTACCTTCACGCGCTCAACTACTGCATGCTGCTGCCCGGCCCAGAGGCACAGCAACTTGCAACCTATGTCGGCTGGCTGCTGCACGGCGTTCGCGGCGGGATCGTCGCGGGCCTGCTTTTTGTGCTTCCCGGTGCAGTCATCGTGTTCGGGCTTTCCTGGCTTTACGTCTTGCACGCCCAGACCCCCGTGGTGGACGGCTTGTTCTTCGGCGTGAAGGCGGCGGTGCTTGCGTTAGTTGCCGAGGCCATGTGGAAAATTGGTAAGCGGTCACTCAAGACAGGCCTCGATCTTGCGATTGCGGTCGCCGCCTTTGCTTCACTCTTCCTATTTGGCGTCCCCTTTCCGGTTGTGATCATCGCCGCGGCCGCACTTGGCATGGTCCGCATCAAACCGGCGAACAGTCAGCCGTTGCAGCCAGAGGCGACCCCGGTCCAGCCGCGCGCAACCGGTGCACTTGGCGCGGCTGCCCTATGGGGCATTGTTTGGCTTGCTCCATTGGCGGCCGTTCTGATCGTCCTGGGTCCGGATCACATTCTCACCCAAGTTGGTTTGCTCTTCAGCCAACTAGCTGTTGTCACCTTTGGCGGCGCCTACGCCGTGCTTGCCTATCTGCAGCAGCAGGCCGTTGATGCGCACGGCTGGCTTGCTGCCGGCCAGATGATCGACGGCCTGGGCCTTGCTGAGACCACGCCTGGCCCACTCATCCTGGTCAACCAGTTCGTCGGCTTTCTTGCTGGCTGGCAGGCGCCTGGGGGCGGATTTCTTCTGGCGGCGGCGGCAGCAGCCATGGCGAGCTGGTGTACTTTTGCACCGTCGTTCCTCTGGATATTCGCCGGCGCGCCGTTCGCAGAGCGTCTCAGGACGAGCCCGGTTGCCTCCGCGGCCCTGGCCTCAGTAACCACCGCGGTCTTGGGAGTCATTGCCAACCTTGCGCTATGGTTCGGGCTGCACGTGCTCTTTGCGCGTACGTTGACTTATGCCACGCCCTGGGGTCATGCGCTTGTCGCACCTGATCCGGCAAGTTTTGATATCGTGGCAGCAATTTTTGCTCTGGCGGCCGGCGTCGCGCTTTTTCGCTTCAAGACGAATGTGGTTGTCGTTGTGATTGTAGCTGCCCTAGCGGGAGTGGCATGGCGCCTGCTGCTTTGATTCACGTGCGAGCGAACGCGCATTCACTCGCGTCTGCCCGCGCGCTCAATGAAGGGTAAGGATGTCGTTCCGCGTCAGGAACCTTCCGCCAACCGTGAACCAGAGCGGCTCCCCTCCAAGCGGATTTGTTTCGGGTACGTCGCGCTGGACGTGCATGTGCAGATGCGGCTCGTCGGTGTTCCCTGAGTTTCCAACCTCGCCCAGGCGCGCTCCAGCCTCCAACACGTCCCCTGCCTTCACACCAATGGAACCTGGCGCCATGTGGGCGAGGACGACGATGTAGCCTTTGCAGTCAAGGAGAACGTGATTGCCGGCGAGATGAGCCCGGTCTCGCTGAGGCACGGGCATGTCGGACAATCCGTCGGTCACGCCGACTATCGTTCCGGCGCAGGGGGCGAGGATGGTCGCACCATAGATCCGGTACTTGCGAGGGTCTTTGGGCGCGATTCCCTGAGTTCGAAAGCCGAGTGCATCCACGCCGATGAGATCCACAGCGAAACTCTGTCCGCGGACCGCACGAAATCGCTCGTCGTCCAGAGTGCGCAGATGAGCGTTGAGGCCAGGAGCTTTGCCGCCGCTGACAACGAGATAGCGTCCCGGCGCGAGCGGCGTCGCGAGATCAATCGCGCCTTGTGGCGTGACACGCCCCGCGATGGCTGAACTCAGAAGAACAAGCATAGTCACGGTCGCGGCGCCCGCGATGATCCGCTCACCCCATTTGCGCCATGGCGCATGCTGAGGGTGCTTTCGACAGTACCTGGCAAACACGATCAGCGTGCCGCCAATGTGCAGAAAGCCCAGGAGGCTGGTCGACCATGACGGCGGGAAAAGCCAGACGCCGGCAAGCGACAGATAGGATAGCAAGGCGCCAATGGCGAGGAATCTGGCAAGCAGTCCTGTCACCGACGCGGTGGGCAGGATTGCGTTGAGGATGATCAGCGCCGATGGCAGGGCTACCTGCAGGACGAGAAGTTGAAGAACGGGTTCGGTGAACATCTGGCGCTCACTATCTGCGAACGCAGGCAGGCCACTCGAAATACTGGTTGGCGTCGCAGTTGAATACGCCCTCCGGCGTCAGCGCTTGCCAGCTCACGCGCTTGGATTCATGCCGTATGTCCGAGATCACGATGGCGCCGCGCTGCAGTCCAGGGATCGCCGCGACGGTCGCAGTCTTTGCAAAGTATTCCTCGTCGGGAAGCGCAAAGGGGGGCAGGCACGCCGCGAGAGCAAGCGCGCTGACGAGAAAGCCTAGAACGAGACGCCAGCTGAGCTTCATATGTTTAGCTCCGACCCTCGTCGGCCTCGATGGCCAACTTCAGACCATTAGCGCCTGACCCGGCCTTCCGGATTGCGCTGGCTCAAATCCGAAACATTCGCTCCTCGGCAGCAGCGCGTGCCGGGCATGGCTGGATCAAGGGGCGACCAAAGACGCCGGCCTTTTCGGACGATGGAGTCGGCCGAGCACCGTCCACCCTCCGCTGACCAGGCCGACGGCGACCGCCAGAATCAACAGTCGCGGTTCGGGGGTTGAGAAGCTGAACACCGCGGTCAGGGCTGGAACGAACAGCACCAGGGCAAGGACGACGGCGACCGCGAGCACGATCAGCCAGAAGATACGCCGGTGCGGCGCAAATATACGGTTGGACACTGCCGAGTCGGCCAGCGCGAGGACAAGGACGCCCGTCACCAGCGCTACAAAGGCAGTCGCGCGCGCCTCGGTTTCTCCCGTCGCGATACTGGCCCACCAGTAGACGCCGAGCACCCCGGCCAGAACGCCCATGCCCTGGACCAGGGCGATCATGATCTGTCTCAGTCCGAAGAGAGATTCGTCGCGCCGGCGCGGTGGACGCTGCATGGCATTCCTGTCGCTTGGCTCGATTTCGAAGACAAGCGCGCATAGCGGATCGATAACGAGTTCCAGCAGAACGACGTGCATCGGAAAAAGCAGCTGCGGCAGGCCCATCAGGATTGGAATCAGCGCCATCCCCGCAATCGGAACATGGATGGCGGTAATGAAGATCATGGCGCGGCGAAGGTTGCCGAAGATGCGCCGCCCCATGCGAACGCCGCCGACGATCGAGGCAAAGCTGTCGTCCTGCAGGACGAGATCGGCCGCCTCGCGCGCCACGTCTGTGCCTTTCTTTCCCATCGCGATGCCGATGTGAGCTGCTTCGAGCGCCGGGGCGTCGTTCACGCCGTCGCCGGTCATGGCGACGATCTCGCCATCCGCCTTGAACGCCTCCACGATGCGAAGCTTTTGTTCAGGCGCGATTCGGGCGAATATCCGAACGCGTTTCAGACGCGCGCACAGATCGGTGAAGGAGAGCTGCGCGACCTCGGCGCCTGTTAGGACGCCGGCCGTGACGTCGATACCGGCCAGTCTGGCGATGGCGAGCGCGGTCGCCGGATGGTCGCCGGTTATCATCGCGACCTTGATGCCTGCGCCTCTTGCCTCGCGCAGCGCCTGCGGCACGTCCTGACGGAGGGGGTCGATGAAGCCAACCAGCCCAGCAAATTCGAACGCCAGGTCGCGGGGCTCGTCGAAGGGGCGTTCGGCCGGTGCAGACGCGATGCCCAAAACCCTCAGGCCCTGCTCGGCATAGGACAGGATCACCTGATGCAGGCGATCGCGCTCGCCTGCCGGCAGCCGGCAGAGTGCGAATATCGCCTCGGGCGCACCCTTGGCGGCAGCGATCCGGCGGCCGGTGGGCTGTGTCCAAAGCTGAACCACGGCGAGACGCTCCGGCCGGAGCGGCCAGACGCGGTCCGGTTCCTGCGCAGCAGTTGCGCTCGTCTCGCCGAGCCCGTCTGACAGCGCTCGCAGGGCGCGGTCCATCGGATCGACCGGCCGCACCGACGACGCGAGGCAGGCGAGCGCTAGAATCTTCCGTCCCGCATCCGGAAGGGATGTTTCGCCATTAATTTCGATGTCGGCGGAAGGCGCCCAGAGCCGCGCAACTTTCATCCTGTTCTTGGTAAGCGTTCCAGTCTTGTCGACGCAAAGAACAGTCGTTCCACCGAGGGTCTCGACAACGGCGCTGCGGCGGACCAGCACCTTGTGCGTCGCCAGCCTCCAGGCGCCAAGCGCGAGAAAGATAGCGAGCACCATCGGAAATTCTTCGGGGACAAGCGCGATCGCGATCGTGATGCCGGCCAGCAATCCTCCGACCCAGTCCCCGCGTAACAGGCCGTAGGAAACCGCGACCAACCCACAGAACACGAGCGCGACGAAACCAATCAGGGTGACGACGCGGCCAGTCGTCTTCTGCAACGGCGTCGGCTCATGGCCGATCGCCGCCAGCGCGGTGCTGATCTTGCCAAGCGCCGAAGATGCGCCCGTGCGTGCAATGCGAACGACGCCCTGTCCCGCCACCACCATCGTACCGGCAAAGACGTGCGGCCCGGCGTCATTGCCCGGAACAACATCGGGCGGCGGATCGCCACTGGCCGGGTGCTTCGCAACGGGAGCGGATTCGCCCGTCAACATCGACTCATCGACGCTGAGCACGTCACCCGCGACGAGAGCGCCATCCGCCTGGAGCCGCTCGCCTTCGCCGACCAGAAGAAGATCGCCAGGAACGAGTTCCCGTGCGGGAATCTTCGTGTCGACGCCATCGCGGATGACTCTGGCAAAGGGTTGCGCGAGGTCACGGAGCGATGCGAGAGCGCGCTCGCTTCGGGACTCCTGAAAGATAACAAGCCCGATCGCCGCCGTCGCGCCGGCGAACAGGAACAGCCCTTCTCCGAGGTCGCCAAGGAACATGTAGAGAAGCGCTGCGCCGATCAGCAGCAGGAACATCGGCTCCCGCATGGTCTCGACGACAATGTCGAGCAGACGCCTCTGCCGACCCCGAGGCGCCTCGTTCGGCCCGACCGTCTTCAGTCGCCGCGCAGCCTCTTCCTCGGTCAAGCCACGCAGGCGATCGGCGTCCATCTGCCCCTCAAGGCCGCTAGTGCGACAGCAGAAGCGGGACCTTGGGACTGCTCAGGACGTGTTCGGTTGCGCCTCCAAGAATGAATTCCCGCAGCTTCGAGCGTCCATAGGCGCCCATCACCAGCATTCCTGCGCCCACGTCCACGACAATGCGGTCCAGAACCTCGCCTATCGGCTGGCGCTCAGCATCCCTCTGCTCGGCCACCGCGGCCACGCCATGCCTCTTGAGATATCGCACGGCCTCTTCGCCAAGACCGGAAACAGCTGTCGGCTTCTCGTTGACGGCCGTGAACACCACAACCTTCCGAGCCTTGGTGAGCACGGGCATTGCGTCGGCCATCGCGCGCGCTGCACAGCGGCTGCCGTCCCACGCCAGCACGACGGTGTTGAGACCCGTCTTGGGCAGGTCCGCGACGCCCGGCGAGAACACGATGGCCGGCCGACCCGAGTCGAATATCACGGCCTCGGCGACGGAACGCTGTCCATCGAGCCGGTCGATGACGGGCACGATGCAAAGATCGCGGGTTCGGGCCCGCTGAGCCACATGCTCCCCCACGAGATAGAGGTTTGCCCGCTCCAGCAGTGTGTCCACTGGCATCCCCGCTTCCTTGGCCCGCGTGACGAAATGAGCGAGAAGCTGCTGGCAGGACCGGAGGCTCTTGCCCTCCTCCTCGTCCGCCAGGCGACTTAGCCCAACAAGATACTCGGCCACCTTGTTGCGCGGAACGCGGATATCGATGTGAACCGCGAGCGCTGTCAGGACCCCATCCAGGCTCGCACCAAAAGCGACGGCCTGATCGATCGCCTCCATGGAAGTGGGCTCAGGATAGCTGTCGAGATGCAGAAGAATGTCCGGTCGTTGCATGATCGCCTCCTTGGGCGCCCGTTGCATAACTCGGCCTCCCGAACACCGATTGATCCCGATCAGAACCGGCGCCGGCTCGATTCACGCGCTGATTGTCATGTAGGCTGAAAACGCAGATTGGAAAGCTCAGCCAGCAGGCACCCGGCGAATGAGCATATCGATCGAGGGCGAAGAGTGCAGCTTCTCTTGAATGACGTGCGCGACTGGCGATGCTTGGCGCGGCGTACGGACCCCGGCGGCTGGCTCGCTGACGTTGGAGACTAGTCGGAAGAATCGCTGATTGTACCGATGTAAGCGATGAGCGTGTCGGCCGTGCGGACATCCAAGTCGAACAGGGGCATGTCGTCATGCCCGACGCGCATGCCCTCGATGAAGCGGTAGGCAAGATTGTCCGCCTCATAAAGCCCCAGCACATCGCGCAGTGGCGGCGCGCCTGCCTTCGGGCTCGACGACGTTCTGTCGATCGCATGGCAGGCAGCGCACTCGCGTTCGGCAATCTGTCGGCCTCGGACGACATCCGCTGGATCGAGGCGACCGGTTTTGTCGCCGGGCCAACCCACTGCAGCCGTCTCGGATACTGGGCGATCAACGCCCGTCAGGTCACCGGCGGCGGTACATCCGCTGAGGGCCATACCGGCCGCGAACAAAGCGAACACGCCCCCTGCGACCGTGTGGTGGCTGCTGGTCATGGGGAGACTCCGTGGGGCGGGGAACGGTTCATGGGACAGACAGAGTTTCCAGTGCGAACGCATCTGCAAGCGTTTGATCAATAGCGGCAAACACGTCGTCATTGTGTCCTACCCAGACGTGACCGCCGGATGGGAACGACAGCAATCTTGCACCGGGCACTGTGCCGGCAAGGTGGCGCGCCGCAGCGAGCGTCTGGAAGCGGTCATCTTCAAGCGAGATAGCCAGCGTCGGCGCTCTTATGGTTTCCACGGCCGCGGGCGAGGGCGCACCAGCAAGGCGGGCATCGTTGAGCAAGCCATGAGTCCGCTCGCTTACTGGCAGAATGTCCTTGAGAACCTTGCGTGCGCGAGATCGTTCCGATGGCGCCGCCGACCTCACAAGCGCCGGATCGGTTGCAAGCAGAGCCGCGATCATCGCGTCTTCCGCGAACGTATTGCCGACCCAGAAGAGCGCGTCCGACTTGAGAGCGTATTCGATGATGGCGGCGCTGAAGGCATTCGGCGGCGTGACAGGCGGTCGGCCGGGCGCGTAGGCCGCAGGCACTACTGCAACTAGAGCCGCACAACGATCGGGGTGGCGAACCGCGAATTCAATGGCGGAGAGGGCGCCAGCCGATACGCCGATAATCGCAGCTTTTTCGATTCCAAGTTCATCCAGCAGGTCGACATAGGCGTCGGCCTGATTTGCCGAAGAGGGGTCATCCGGATAGGCCGACCTCAGATAGCCGAAGCGGGATGGCGCAATTACGCGCCATCCGTCGTTGACGAGGCGTTGACCGAATTCCATTCCCTGGTCGAAGCCACCGCCCGTGCCGTGGATCACGAGGACGGCATGGCCCTCGCCTGCCTGCGCGTACTCCAGCGGGCCAAATCGCGACGCGATAACGGCGCTTCCCGATCCTACGCGAACGCGCGCGCGCCCAAGGTCCGTTGAAAAGGCTGTCCAGCCTACGAAAGCCGCTATTGCGGCTGCGCCAGTTAGGCCCAAGAGAATGGCTGCCCTGCGTTTCATGACTCCTCCCTCCGCCTCCCTCGTATTGAACGCCGAAAGCAGGGGCTTGATCGCGGTCAACCAGCCTAGCAGCGAGTTCACGTTTGGCGATTTGATCCAGATCATAGACCGGGCGCACCGCTCGCTCAGCATAGATGTGGGAAAAATCCCTGGGAGGTTCGCCATGCTGCCAAGATCGCTTCTTCTTTCAGTCGCAGCGCTTGCCGTTGCGTGCCAGCCGGCGGCTGAAATCGAGCAGGAAGCAGAGCCCCTGCCGCTCGGTGTTCCTATCAACGCCGTGATGGTGGCGCTCATCGATTTTGCGGCAGACGGCGTCTGGCGGCCGGCGGCTTCCGAGACGCCTCTCACCGACGAGCAGTGGCTGCTGGCCGAACAGGACGCCGTCAATCTGATAGCTTCAACAACCCTGATGACGACACCCGGGACCGGGACCAACGACGCTGCCTGGGTCAAGGATCCGGACTGGCGGCGCTGGACGACAGAGATGCGCACGGTTGCGATCGAGGCCAAGGCGGCTGTCGACACCAAGGACCAAGCGCGGCTTGGCCTGGTCGGAGACCGTCTCGTCGAGCTGTGCCAAGCCTGCCATCAGAAGTTCAAGCCGGGCCTTCCATCCATGGGGATTACTCGGTTCCCGATCTATCCGAAGCGCGACGGCACGCTCACGCCACCCTGAGGTCAATTTCTCCCGGGAGCCGGGGAGGCTACCGGGAGCGGCGGACCGTTGCGTCTGTCGTGCTGCGCCGGGCCAGTCTCCAGCTTCGAGAAGCGAGAGCCGGCCCGGCGCCTTTTTTACTATCGGCTACCTTTTGTGATAAGAATTCATGCCATGCGCCATAAACTTGCCGTCCTCGCCAGTCTCGCACTGGCGGCCTGCGCCTCGCCCGCCGCGCCAGTAGCAGCGGGAGATTCCCAGACTTCGGAAGGCCGCTTCCTCGTCGACGTGCATTGCGCGGAATGTCATGCCATTGGCCGGAACGGCCGGAGCAAGCATCCCGACGCTCCCGCCCTGCGCACGCTCTCGCAGAATTACCCGATCAGTGCGCTGGAGGAATCACTGGCCGAGGGAATCGTCGTGGGACATCCGGACATGCCTGAATTCCGGTTCCGGCCCGAGGATGTCGCGGCCATCATTTCCTATCTCGAAAACATCCAGGACCGATGAAACGATTTGTCTGAATCACCAATTCGACCCCGCCGCCCCTCCGGCTGGCGGCGGCGCTTGCTGAATGGTCTTAAGATACGCAACAAGATCGGCGGGGTGGTGCTCGCCAAAGTAAAAGGTCGGCATCCGGAGGTGACTGATGCTGACGGCGTTGTCGAGATCTTCAACGAGACGCTCAGGATTGTAGCTGGCAAGCACGTGGCGCAAAGGCGGAGCGCCTGGATTTGGGCTGGCGCCAATCGCCTCAATGGAATGGCAACTCGAACATAGGTTTCTAGCGACGGCATGGCCTGCGATGGGATCGCCCTCATAGACCGGAGTCGGTGTCGCAACACATCCCGCCAAGCCAAGCATCGAGATGGCGGCGGTAGCGATCGACGCACGCAAGGACAATGTCATTTCCGATCTCGCGTAAACAACGCGGCGCCGCCGAGGACGATCATGAAGAAGAGCATGACCGATACGACGCCCGGTACGACGAATTGTTCGACATTCATGGCGTAGCCTCTGTTTAGCTCGTTGCCTGACATGAAGGCAGACGCATCTGGTCGTCGGCGTCGCAGGCGTATGCCTTGCCATCGACCTTCGCCTGCCAGACCCATTTGGCCTTCTGCAGTTCAGGGTTGAGAACCTCGATTCTTGCGGGATCCGATCCTGGAACGACCGAGGCCGTGGCCGACTTGAGCGACGCCTCAATGTCCTCCTGCGTAGGACCGTTGCAGGCCCCCAGGACGGTTGCCGCCGCAACAGCGGAGACGAAAATGCTCCTGTTTTTCATCGTGCGCCCTCCCGAGTTTCCGTTTTGACCGCAGCAGCCCGATAGGGCGTGCGGTGGGTCACACGGTAGGTGAGAGACTGGCCGTTGCTTTCGTGGATGGTGACATAATCGCCAATGGCGAGCTTATGTTCTCCCAGACGAAAGACCGGCTCATCCTCGCCTTCCCTCACCTCGTCATAGTGGAAGAACCAGTTGGCGCCGTTGTGGGTCAGAAGGCCGTCCGCGTCGCGCTCCGTCCCCGGCTTGAAGCGCACGACCGTGCAAGCCGCGCGGCTGTGCCGCCACTCGCTAGGATCGAGCCGATCCGTCGCGTCTAGCGGCGCCACCAGAACATAACCCTGGCCCTCATCGCCGTCCGGGAAACCCGGATTGCGGGCCAATCGCAGAATGACTTGGTACATGGACATGGACGCCTCCTTGGTTGAAGCGTCGGTAGCAGCAGGAGGGGGCGAACGGTCTGATCCACGTCAAACCATTCGCGGCGGTCATCGGCGATTGTGGCCTCTGATGGTCTGGCTGGAGACGGCGCGTGTGAACGGTAATGTTGGTCCCAACAAGTTTCGTACGACCCGGCCGTCTGGCGCTGGCGCGGTCGATCCGCTAGCGTTGGATAACACCTTCTCGCTGCCTGGATCGACCTTGAAAGATCTGATTGACGATACGCGTTTTCTCGTTGTCCCGGAGACGATGGTCGACGGGCTCATCGTCATCGATGCGGTGGGAATCATCCACTATATAAACCCCGCTTGCCAGATGCTGTTCGGATACAGGCGAGAGGAACTGATCGGCCACAACGTGAAAATGCTGATGCCTTCCCCCTTCCAGAAGGAACATGACGGGTATCTGGCGCGTCACCGTGAAACCGGGGTCAAGCGCATCATCGGCATCGGCCGCGAACTCAAGGGCCTGAAATCCGACGGAACAATCTTTCCGATGTACCTGTCTGTCGGGCAGGCGCGGACGGGCGACGAACAGATTTTCGTCGGCATCATTTACGACCTCACCGACAAGAAACGCGCTGAGGAGACCATCCTGCATCACCAGAAACTCGACGCCATTGGCCAGCTGTCAGGCGGCATTGCCCACGACTTCAACAACATCCTCAGCGTCATCGGCGGCAATCTGGAAATGATTGCCGCCGTGGATCTTCCTCCCGCGGCAAGGCGGGCCGTCGCGCGCGCTCAGGATGCCGCTGTTCGCGCCGCACGCATCACCCAGCGTCTGCTGGCATTCGCGCGGAAACAGCCACTCATCCGCCAGACGGTGGATATCAACCGCGCTCTCAAGGACATGTCCGAGATTCTCCAGCGGACCATTGGCGAGAACGTCGAGGTGCGGACGCATCTTGCTCCCGCAGACTGCGTCGTTGAGACGGACATCGACCAGTTCGAGACGGCGATCCTCAATCTCGCGGTCAATGCGCGTGACGCCATGCCGTTCGGCGGCACACTGACGATTGAAACCGAAGCCGTTACATTCGACGAGGATCCGCGCACGGCGCAGGAGGCGCCGCGCGGCGAATACCTGCGCGTCTCGGTCTCTGACACGGGTACGGGCATGACGCCTGAAGTCTGCGCGCGCGCCATCGAGCCTTTCTTCACCACCAAGGAGGTCGGCTCGGGCACCGGCCTCGGTCTCAGCATGGTCTACGGATTCATGAAGCAGATTGGGGGCCATGCGCGCCTTTACAGCGAGGTCGGCCGTGGCACGCGCGTGAGTCTCTTCTTCCCCCGCACCGGGGCTGACGCCGTCCCTGCCGGCAAACCCTCAGATGCGTCCGCGCCTCAGGGCAATGGCGAGACCGTTCTGGTCGTCGAGGACGACCCGGATGTCCGGCTCGTGACGGTGTCCCGGCTTCAGAGCCTTGGCTATCGGGTCAAGGTCGCAACCGATGGCCCGGGAGCGCTGATGGTTGTGCGGAATGAACCGGAGATTCGGCTCGCACTCGTCGATGTCGTCATGCCAGGGGGAATAGATGGCCATGCCGTGGCCGACGAGATCGAAAAGATAGCTCCATCGATCAAGCTGATCCTGACGTCCGGCTATTCTCCGCGTATGGCGGCAAGCGGAGCGAAGGCCGACAGGCCGTTCCTGCCGAAACCGAATTCGCGCGCGCAACTAGCGCAACTAGTGCACCAGGTTCTGTCCAGCCGGTAAGACTTTGAGTTACTCGCGTGGTCCAGACCATTTGATTTCGGCAGCGAGGACATACCCTTCTCCCCGCACCGTCTGAATCAGCTGCGCAGCATCGGCATGGGCGCCAAGCTTGCGCCGCAGGCGACTGATGAGCGTGTCGATGCTCCTGTCGAACCCTTCCCACTCGTCCTTGCGCGTCAGATCTGCGATGGCATCGCGCGACAGGACGCGGTTGGCGCGTTCGATGAAGGCGACCATCAGGTTGAATTCGGCGCCGGTGAGATCGATGGCAGCGCCGGTTGACGCGGTAAGACTTCTTCGCCCCGGAACGAAGACGAGGCTGGCAAAACGCGCCGTTCTCTCGGCCTCAGACGGCGATGCTGGCACCTCGGCACCCACGGGACGCGCGCGCCGCAGGACAGCCCTGACGCGAGCGAGGAGCTCTCTCAGCTCGAATGGCTTGCCGAGATAGTCATCAGCACCGACTTCGAGACCCACAACACGATCCACCATCGCTCCCTTGCCGGACAGGATGATGATTGGCGTCGTCGAGTGCGTCCGCATTTCGGCGGCAAATGTCAGGCCGTCGCCACCCGGCATGTTGATATCAAGCAGGAGAAGGTCCGGCGCGAACGTCTTCAGGCGGTCCCGCGCCTCGGGAACGCTGGCGGCGCCAACAACCTCATACCCCTCAAGTTCGAAGAAGTCCGTGAGCGTTTCACGCAACCCCGTGTCGTCATCGACGACAAGCAGCTTCCCTTGTGTGACCAGTCCGGACACGGCGCCGATCCTTGCCTGCGCGGAACCATTCGCGCTCCGCCCCTGAGATGGTGCTCTTACAGGGTCGTCCGCCAGCAGGAAAGACGATCCGTCGCCTCAGCGTTCTCAATCCGGCCGGTCGCTATCAATCAGCACCCGCGCAGCCGCCCCGGCCGGGTCGTCAAACTGCCCCGACCGCAGCGACCAAATGAAGGCAGCCAGACCAACCGCAGCCAGGCCGAGTGCAGCGGGGATCATGAAAATCAGGACATTCACGACATTTTCTCTCCCGCCAACCGGCCTTGCGACAGGCGCAGGGCGTTGAGAGTCACGACTGCAGAGGACGCAGACATCGCTATTGCCGCAACCAACGGGGTCGCCCAGCCCGCGAGGGCGATCGGGACCGCCAGCACATTATAGAGCGCAGCGAAGCTGAAATTCTCACGCATCCTCGCGCGCGCTGCCCGGGAGATCAGGACAATGCGCACAACTGCCTCGAGACTGTCGCCCGAAAACACGCAGTCGCTGGCCAGTCTCGAAACATCGACAGCGCCTCCGGGCGCAAGCGAGGCGTGAGCACAGGCTATTGCGCCGGCGTCGTTGAGGCCATCGCCGACCATCAGAACTTTCTTTCCCCTGCCCTCCAGGTCCTGCAGATGGCGCGCTTTGGATTGAGGCGTCGCCCGGGATGTCCATTGGTCGATTCCGGCGGCTGCTGCGGCGCGCGCCACGCGTTCCTCTGCGTCGCCGGACAAGAGTTCGACCTCAAGACCCATCGCGCGTAACCGGCTCACCGTCCGTGCGGCGTCGTCACGAAGATGATCCTCGAATTGGAAGGCTTCGGGCTCGCTACCCTCCAGTACGAACCAGAGTTCGGAACCGCTGCGACCTGTTGCACCGGCGAAGGCTGCGGATCCCAGTCTGGCCTTGCGGCCGTCGATCACACCCGAGACGCCCTCGCCTGCACGTTCTTCGATATTGTCTGCAACTGGCCCAGCGCCGGCTGCTCGCGCCAGTGCGCGCGAGAAGGGGTGGCGGCTGGCGCGAGCGAGCATTGCGGCCTCTGCAAGCACTTGACGCTGGTGCGGTTCCTCGCGGAGCACCGGATCGCCGAGCGTCAGCGTTCCGGTCTTGTCGAAAACGACATGATCCACTGTCGCGATGCGCTCGAGCGCATCGCCAGAGGAGAGGTATGCCCCCTCGCGGAAAAGGCGTCCGGCGGCGACAACCTGGACAAGCGGCGCTGCGAGCGCGAGGGCGCACGGGCAAGTGATGATCAGCACCGTCACGGCGATATAGGCCGCCTGGGCGGCCGTCGCGCCGAACATCAACCAGCCGACGAATCCTAGCGCCGCCATTGCGTGAACCTGCGGGACGTAGATTTCCGCAGCCCTGTCCGCGATTTTTCGGTAGGTCGACTTCTTCTGTTCCCCCGCCTCAAGGAGCCGCGCAACATCCGCCATGAGCGACTGGCTCGCGGGCGCAATGGCGCGAACACGCAAGGGCGCAGAGAGATTTATCGTTCCGGCGTGCAGCCTTTGGCCGGCAAAGGCGCGCGAAGGCTCCACCTCCCCCGTCACCAGGCGAAGATCGGCGTCGCTATCACCCGATACGACTTCGGCATCGACGGCCAGCTTCTCCCCGGCTGCGATCAGCAGCATGTCGCCCGTTCGAATGTCGCTTGCCCGGACGGCCTCGGCCGCACCGCCGGTCGAAAGGCGCGTTGCGGTGCTGGTCTGCATGGCCGTCAGAGCGTTCGCAGCGGCGTAAGCCTGCCGGCGCAGCCGGGCGTCGAGAAAGCGCCCGATCAGCAGGAAGAAAAGCAGCATCACGGAGGCATCGAAGAAGGCGTGCTGTCCGCCCGTCGCGGTTTCGACGATGCTCAGCCCGAGGGCCAGAATCACCGCAAGCGAGATCGGGACGTCCATGTTGAGGCGCCCGCGCCGGATCGATTCGAGCGCAGAGGCATAGAAGGTCTGACCCGAGAAGGCCGCCGCTGGAACAGCAACGAGCGCCGAAACCCACCGCAGCAGAGTTCGCGTTTCGGCGGGCATGTCGGAGCCGAACCATACGGGCTCGGAGAGGAACATGATCATGGCCGCCGACAGACCAGCAACCGCCATCGCTGTCAGTAGGCGCCGCTCCGTTTGCGACTTGAGACTATCAGGTTCGCCAGGATCGAACGGGGCGGCGCCGTAGCCAAGCGCGGCGACGGCTTCGGTGACGCGGCGCGGCGCGAGATTTCCGGTCCATTCGACATGCAGCCGTCCAGTTGAAAGATTGAGCCTAGCCACGGCGACTCCGGGCAGCTTCGCGATAGCGGTCTCGATCTTTGACAGGCACCCGGCACAGCTTGCGCCGCGAACCATGACGTCGAGGACCTTACGCCCGCCGCTCGCAACAACGAATGCGGAGGGATCCTGTGTCACCCCGGCCTCCGATGCCGGGGACAGGCCGCTCGGACAACCTGCGGTGACGGCGGTCATGAAGTCACCAGCGTCTTGACGGCTTCAAATGCTGGCTCGGCATCACCCGAACGCAACGCGGAAATGCGCATCTCGACACGTGCATGGGAAGGCAACGAGATCGGCGCCACGTAGCTGCCGGGTTCGCGCTCCTCGAGCGCAATGGTTTCATCAACACCGCCAACCGCTGCGCTGAAGACCTGCACCGAAACGGCAAGTCCGCTCAGAGGCTCGGCTGCAGCAGACGTGAGATGGACAAGCAGATGTTGACCGCCGATTTGCACGATCCCAGCTTCCGCACGCCACCCTAACGTGCGCTGCCGATCGCGCCGTTCGACCTCACGGTTGTAGTCGAGCCCCAGAACGTAGGAATTCTTGACCTGCTCGCCAGGAAAGGTCGCCACTGCCCGGACGATGAAGTAGGCGTCGACCGATACGATCAGCGCGAAGAAGACCAACAGCATCCAAAGGACATGAATTCCGCGAAGGGGACGGGCCGGCATGTCATTGCTCCGGTGCGAGGAAATGCGTGGTCGCTTCGGCAACGGTTCCGCCGGCATCGGACAGGATCAGGCGTATCGTGGAATTGCCGGAGGCCGCGCCCCGCGGCGCCGTCACCAAGAGGCGGTAACGATCAACCGAGTCTGGCCCAGCCGTGACATGAGCTGAGCCCGCGCCTTCACCGTCACCGACAATTTCGATGCCCGCGTCTTCGATACCTTCTACCCTGAGCGTCAGGCTCCGCGGGGTGCGCTCCTTGTTGACGACCTTGAGTGTGTAGGCGTTCCGAACCTGGCCGGACGCAAGTTCAACGTAGGGCAGCGAGCGATCCTTGATCGCCGACAGCTCGAGGGTCGTGCGTGTTGCCAGACCATAGATCATGATCGCGCCTGTGAGGACGAACACGGCGGCGTAGAGCGCCGTTCTCGGGCGGATCGCCTGGAATGGCGCGGCTGATTGCTTCATCCACCTTCGTATGACGTTTTCGTCAGTGTCGTAGGCGATAAGGCCGGTCGGGCGCTCGATCTTGGTCATGACCGCGTCGCACGCGTCGATGCACAGAGCGCACTGAATGCACTCCAGCTGAAGCCCGTTGCGAATGTCTATGCCCATGGGGCAGACGACGACGCACTGTTTGCAGTCAATGCAATCGCCGCGGCCCTCCCAGGTGTCACCCTTCTTGTGGGCGCCGCGTGGATCGCCGCGCTCGGACCTGTACGTGACGGTGAGCGTGTCCTTGTCGACGAGCGCCGCCTGGATGCGCGGCCAGGGACACATGTACGTGCACACCTGCTCGCGCATGGTTCCCGCAAGCGCGTAGGTCGTGAAGGTGAGAAGAGCGGCAAACACATAGGCCGTTACCGGGGCCTGGCCGATGAAGAATGTCTCCAGCAGCGAGCGGGCGTCGTGCCAGTATAGAATAAAGGCGCCGCCGGTCGCGAACGATACAAGAAGCCAGACCAGATGTTTCGCGCCCTTGCGCCACGCCTTGTTGAAACCCCATGTCGCGTTGTCGAGCTTCATGCGGGCGTTACGGTCGCCCTCGAAGAAGCGTTCGACCACAAGAAAGAGATCGGTCCAGACTGTCTGCGGGCAAAGGTAGCCGCACCAGACGCGACCGAAGAGCGCTGTCACGAGAAAGAGCCCAACCGCCGCCAGGATCAGGAGGCCCGTGATGTAGTAGACTTCCTGTGGCCATATCTCGAGGCCGAAGAAATAAAACCTGCCGCCGGCGAAGTCCGCGAGCACAGCCTGGTCGGGCGCGTCGGCTCCCCGATTCCATCGAAGCCAGGGCAGCAGGTAGTAGACGCCCAGCGTGCTGAAGAGCACCGCCCATTTGATGAGACGAAACCGGCCGTGGACAAGCTGAGGGTAGATCTGCTTGCGGCGGGCATAGAGCAGCACCGGCTCTTGATCGTCCGGCGGCTGCCCGCCGCCAGCCCCGCCGCGGCGCGACCGCAGATCAATCAGGGTCGCGCTGCCCATCCCTACTCTCCCCCGCCGAGCGAGTGCACGTAGATCGCGAGGGCCCGTACCTTGGCAGGGTCGAGGCGTTCGCTCCACGCCGGCATGACGCCGTAGCGCGGTCCGTAGATCGTGCGGTGGATGGTCTCGCGGTCGCCGCCATAGAGCCAGTCGGCGTCGGTCAGGTTTGGTACACCCTTGGACCGATCGCCGTGGGCATCGACGCCATGACAGCTCGAGCATTGCTCCTCGAAGATCGGACGCGCCCGCGCGGTGGCAGCGGCATCGGCATCGCGGCCTGAGACCGACGTCACCAGTTCCACCAGATCGGTGATCTGGCCTGCCGTGAGAAATTCGTCGCGGCCGAATGCCGGCATTTCGGATAAGCGGGTCTCCGTGTGTCCGGAACGGATGCCAACCCGGATCGTCTGCTCGATCTCGTCGAGCGACCCGCCCCACAGCCACACATCGTCAGCGAGCCTCGGATAGCCCTTGGCGCCGCGTCCGCCGGCGCCGTGACAGGTCGCACAGTTGTCGCCGAACGCGCTTTCGCCAAGTGAGAGCGCCAATTGGCTGAGTTCGTGATCCTGGAGGATGGACGTCGCATCCCTGGAGGCCAGTTTGGCGCTGAGCGTCGCGCGCTCAGCCTGCATGGCGGCGGTGTCCGCCGCCACATCGGCTCGATCGGACTGTCCCCACACGCCGGTCGTATTCCCCTGCAGACCGGGTAAGGCTGGCCACGCTGGCATCAGGACCCAGTAGACAATAGCTACGGCGACTGTCGCCCAGAAGATGAAGAGCCACCATCTCGGCAGAGGGTTGTTGAGTTCCTTGATGCCGTCCCATTCGTGGCCGGTCGTCTCGATACCACTGTGGGTGTCAATTTCAGGCGAGGGGCCGGTCATCGCTGCCCTCCTTTTCGCTGATGGGAAGCCGAGCAGCTCGGCGGAAGGCGGCGCCGTTGCGCGGCCAGAGCGCATAGCCGAGCGCAGTCGCGAAGATCGCTACGAAATAGACGGTGCCCCAGTTCTGGGCGAAATGTGACCAGTCCTCGTAGGTCATTGGGTCACCGCTGGTTTGACAGGTCGTCGGCTTCGTAGGTCGAGAAATCGACCAGCGTGCCGAGCATCTGCAGGTAGGCGATCAGCGCGTCGAGTTCCGACGGTGGGCCGGGCTCGCCGTCGAAGTCGCGAAACGCGATCGTGTCATTGCGACCTGACAGCGCAGCATAAGCCTTCTTGATCGGCTCATAGTCGTAGTCACCGCCGGCCTGCGCTGCTGCATCATCGGCAGCGTTCGCGATCATGGCGTCGGTGTAGGGCACACCTTCGAACTTGAGAGCGCTCATCTCGTCCTTGAGCGTGGAGAGGTCGAGCGAACGTCCCCCGAGGAAAGCATAGGGCGGCATGATCGATTCCGGAACGAGAGACCGCGGATCGATCAGGTGCTGCTTCTGCCACTCGTCGGAGTACTTGCCGCCGACACGGGCCAGATCGGGACCCGTGCGCTTCGAGCCCCACAGGAAAGGATGATCGTACATGCTCTCCGCAGCGAGGGAATAGTGACCATACCGCTCGACCTCGTCGCGCAGAGGCCGGATCATCTGCGAATGACAGACATGGCAGCCTTCGCGCACATAGATCTTCTGGCCGGCCAGCTCCAGGGGCGTGTAGGGGCGCATTCCCTCCACTTTCTCGATCGTGTTCTTCAGGTAGAACAGCGGAACGATCTCGATGATGCCGCCGATCGCCACCACAACCAGGATGCCGACCAGCAGAATGAAGCTATTTTTCTCGAATAGCCTGTGATTGCGAAACAACCAGCTTGGGCGCTGCGCCATTGTGGGCCTCCTACTCGGCCGGCTGAAGGACGGGGGCGGCCGGTATGCGCTTGCGTTCGTCTGCCGGAACGTCACCGCGCGCCGTGCGCACGAGATTGTAGATCATGATCAGCGCGCCTGAGAGATAAAGCCCGCCGCCAAGCGCGCGAATGATGTAGGAGATGTGCTTGGCGCTGACTGTCTCGACGAAGGAGTATTCGAGGAAGCCGAACTCGTTGTAGGCGCGCCACATCAGACCTTCCATGATGCCCGACACCCACATCGACGTGATGTAGAGGACGATGCCGATGGTCGCGATCCAGAAGTGCCATTCGACCATGGCGTTGGAGTAGAGCTTCTCGCGCTTCCATAGCCATTGCGTGAGACAGTACATCGCGCCGAAGGTGACGAAGCCGACCCAGCCGAGCGCGCCCGAGTGGACGTGGCCAATGCCCCAGTCAGTGTAGTGCGAGAGCGCGTTGACCTCGCGGATCGACATTGCCGGGCCCTCGAACGTGGCCATGCCGTAGAACGCGACTGACACCACCAGCATGCGAACGACCGGATCGGTGCGCAGCTTGTCCCATGCGCCCGAAAGCGTCATCAGGCCGTTGATCATGCCGCCCCAACTCGGCATCCACAGCATGATCGAGAAGGTCATGCCCAGGGTCTGTGCCCATTGCGGCAGCGCGGTGTAGTGAAGGTGGTGAGGGCCGGCCCAGATGTAGATGAAGATCAGCGACCAGAAGTGGACGATCGACAGGCGGTAAGACCAGACCGGCCGCTCAACCCGCTTGGGGATGAAGTAGTAGACCATGGCGAGGAAACCGGCGGTCAGGAAGAAGCCGACTGCGTTGTGGCCATACCACCACTGAATCAGCGCGCTCTGAACGCCGCTGGACGCCGCATAAGACTTGGCGCCGGCCAGGCTGGCGGGGAGCGAGATGTTGTTGACGACGTGCAAGAGCGCGATCGTGACGATGAAGGCGAGATAGAACCAGTTCGCCACATAGATGTGCGGCTCCTTGCGACGAAGGATCGTGGCCATAAAGACGGCAAGATAGGCGACCCAGACGATGGTCAGCCAGATGTCTGCGTACCATTCGGGCTCGGCGTACTCCTTCGACTGGGTGACGCCCATCAGGTAGCCGGTGCCGGCGATCACGATGAAGAGCTGATAGCCCCAGAAGACGAACCACGGCCATATGCCGCCGGCGAGGCGTGTTCGGCAGGTGCGCTGGACAACGTAGAATGAGGTCGCGATCAGGGCATTGCCGCCGAAGGCGAAGATAACCGCGGAGGTATGGAGCGGCCGCAGGCGACCGAAATTGGTCCATCCGAGATCAGGAAAATAGAAGAGATTCGGCCAGGTCAGCTGCAGGGCAATCAGGAGTCCGACGGTGAAGCCGGCGATGCCCCAGAACATGGTGGCGGCGATGCCTGCCTTGATGATGCCGTCCTCATACTCGGTCGCATCGAAGCGCGGTCGTCCCCAGCTGTCCTCGTGCCACAACCAGAGGCCGGCGATACCGGCGAAAGCAGCAATTACGAACATCCAGGCGTGGGCGCGAAACGCCCAATCCACCGCATGGGCGGCGCCGTTCACGGCTAGGATGAGGACCGCCAGCAGAACGAGTCCGACGCCCACGGCGCTTGAATCGAGACTCTGCTCGCGTGAAACGCTGGCCGACATGATCCTGTCCTCTCATGCGGAGATGCGCTCCGATGTGGAGGCCCTGCATCTCCACATGTGCCAGAGCGGCGGCGTTCATCCCTTGATCCAACTCAAACCGCTCGACCCTTGTTCGCGATAGGGAAGTGCGTGTGGCCGCCGTCCCCCCAACCCAGGCGACCATGTCGGTGGAGGCGCCTGTGAAATCTGTGATCGTGTTCCTGTCCGGACTCGCGGTCACGTTCGCGGGCGCCTTCATTCGCTTCTGCTCCGACGGGATCCCCGAAGAATTTGCGCAGTCATGGTGCGGCAATGCGCCGCCATCCCATCTCCTCACCGCGAGTCATGCACATTGCGCCGGGTGCGCGCTTGTCGCGGGCGGTCTCGCCCTCGTCGCCATCGCGCCCTTGGTCACACGTTTCAGGGGCCAGCAGGTCAGAGCGCAGGTGCGCAAGTGATGACCTCCGCCCTTGCCTCGCTGCCGCGTCGCGAATGGACCTATCTCGCCGAATTCGCGAATGAGCAGTTGCCGCGGTACACAAGCTATCCCCCCGCAAACCGGTTTGCGTCCTCGGTTGGATCCGACGCGGCCCGCGCTGGCCTGTGCACGCTCCCCACCAATGCATCCCTCTCGCTCTATCTCCACATTCCGTTCTGCCAGAAGCTCTGCTGGTATTGCGGTTGTCACACCAGCGTTCCGACGCAGGCCGATCCGGTCGACAGCTATCTCCGCGCACTCAAGGCCGAGATCGCCGCCGTTGCGCGTCAGCTGCCCAGCGGCGTCCACGTTTCCCGAATCCATTTCGGCGGAGGATCGCCCGATATCCTTGCGCCAGCGCAGATCGCCGATCTCTTCGGGGCGTTGAGATCTGCCTTCCACCTGGATCGTTTCGCGGAAATCGCTGCAGAGCTCGATCCCCGCAACCTCTCTCCAGCCGTTGTCGATGCGTTTGCGGACCAGGGGCTCTCCCGCGCAAGTCTGGGCGTTCAGGTCCTCAGCGATTCGGTCCAGCGAAGGATCAACCGTGTCCAGTCCCGCGACGAAATTGAGCAGGCGATTGCACGGCTGCGGTCTGCGGGCGTGCATAGTCTGAATGTTGACCTCATGTACGGCCTGCCGGGCCAGACACGCGAGGATGTCATCGAGACGGCCATGTTCGCGGCGACCCAGGATGTCGATCGCGTGGCGGTGTTTGGCTATGCCCACGTGCCGTGGATGAAGAAGCACCAGAAAAGCATTTCCGAAAGCGAGCTACCCTCAAGCGAAGAACGATTTCGCCAGGCCGAAGCGGCCGCGACAACTCTCGAGCGCGCCGGTTACCTGCCAATCGGCTTCGATCATTTTGCAGCGCCGGGCGATAGCCTCGCCGCCGCCGAGCGCCAGGGTCGCCTCCGGCGCAACTTCCAAGGCTACACCGACGACGAGGCCATCGCCCTCATCGGTTTCGGCGCGTCGGCGATCTCATCGCTCCCCAACCTTATCTACCAGAATACGCCCGACACCTCGGCATATCGCGCCGCCCAGGCTGCAGGCGCCTCGACGGTTACACGAGGCGTTGTGCTGACTCCGGAGGATCAACGCGTCGCAAGGCTCATCGAACGCCTGCTTTGCGAATTCGAGGCGGACTTGCCGGTTGATCTCCGCATTGCAGCCTGTTCACGGCTGGCCCGTCTTCAGGATGCCGGACTGGTCGAACTGCATCGCAATCACCTGACGATCACCGCACGCGGCCGTCCGTATGTCCGCATCGTCGCGGCGTGTTTCGATCCAGAGTTCGCGCCGAAAATTGATCGGCACAGCCTCGCTGTGTGACGCAGGAGCAGTCATGGACCGCACCGTCTGCATTCTCCAGGGTCATCCCGATGGCAAGGGGAAGCATCTGTGCCATGCTATCGCGGATGCCTATGCTGACGGCGCCAAACTCGCCCGCGCCAGGGTTCGACGCATTGACCTCGGCTCGATGGACATTCCCATGCTTCGCGATCCGGCGGACTTCGGCAAGCCGCCGATCGAATCCGTCGTCGCCGCCCAGCAAGCAATAAAGGCATGCCACCATCTTGTCGTCGTTTATCCGCTGTGGCTCGGAACCATGCCTGCGGTGGTGAAGGCCTTCTTCGAGCAGCTCTGCCGCAACAATTTCGCCATTGAGGCCAACGCAAAGGGCGGCTGGCCGCGCCAGCAGCTGAAAGGCAAGTCGGCGCGCGTCATCGTGACCATGGGCATGCCAGCCGCCGCCTACAAGCTGATGTTCGGGGCGCACGGCGTGCGCGGATTCGAAAGCTCCATCCTCGGCATGAGCGGCATCAGGCCGATCCGTGAAACCCTCATTGGAGGGGTCGGCGCGCTGTCTCGCAACCAATCCGAGGCCCTGTTGGCCAAGATGCGCCGGCTCGGCAAGGAATTGGCCTGACGCCGATGGCGAATCTCGGCCTCTCGCCTCAGCGCGGGTCTACCTTCGGCGAGATCGACTCAAGATAAGCAATCAGGGAATCCGCTGCGATGACGTTGAAGTCGAAAAGCGGCATATCGTCATGCCCGACACGAATGCCAGCGATCAGATCGTCCGCCAGCGTGTTTGGATCATAGCGCGACAAGAGCGTATTCATCGGCGGCGCGTCCGGATGCGGGCTCCTGGTCTGGCCGCCGATCGCATGACACGACGCACATGATTGTTCTGCGATCTGACGGCCGGCGTTCGTGAAGTCGTCGGCGTATTCGCGGCCGTAAGAATTCGGATCGGGTGCAACGGCAATCGCTCGCGCGTCGTCTGTGGCGCATGAGGCCAGACCGAGGATACACAAGGCGGCCATCACACTGATCGGGATCACGGAGCGACGCCGCTGCAGCATGTCATCACCGCTTTGGGCAGGCTTCCGCTTTCTGGATCGAAGCAACCGCGACATGGCAACAACCATGGCCAGCAGGGCGGCGGTTTCCGCCGGATGTTCAGCGATCTCCTCTCCCGCCTGCCTCAGAAAGGACATCCGGCGTCTGCGTGGTGGAGCGTCGGCCTTCTGCGAAAATCCCTTCTGCACCGGCCGGCGCCCCGCGTGCGACGCTCCTCGCCACGCGCTAGGCGAACCAATCCGGAGCGGTGATGTCGCATTATGCATGGGCGGACCCCTGTTGCATTTGCTCAGTGCGAGACCAGAAGCGGCATCGGAATATCCCGCAGCAGGTCCCGGCTGACGCCGCCCAGCACCATTTCCCGGAGGCGCGAGTGGCCATAGAGGCCGAGCACGACCAGATCGGCGCCCACAATACCGACCTGGCGACGAATGAGATCGGCGACCGGCGCTTCGTCGTTCCTGTCGACCACCAGCCTTGCTTCCTTGCAGCCATGAACATGGAGATGTCGCTGCAGTAGGTGGTCCAGCTCGGCCTCTCCGTGCGGAGAGACCGCGAGAAAATGGATCTCTTCCGCCTGAGCAAGAAACGGCCAGGCGTCGCGCAGGGCCCGGGCCGATTCCCGGGAATCCTTCCATGCAACGAGAATCTTGCGCCCGAATTCGGCGGGATAGCCTCCATGCTTAAGCACCAGGACTGGTCCACCCGACGCCATGCCGATCTCGGCAGCGGTGATGACCGTCTGGCTGAACACTGCCTTCATCTCTGGCGGCAGAATGGCAAGATCGTGCCGGCGGGCGCAGTCGATCAGGTCGGCCGGGCTGTCGCCATTGATATCAAGCCAGTGGAAGGGAATGCAGGCGCCCCGTGCGGCTTCATCGAACACACGGCGCGCGGCGAGCATCGCCTTGTTCGTCTCTTCGCGCCGCTCTTCGATGAAGGCTTCGACATTCTCCGAAGGCAGCACCATGCCCTCGCCAACGATGTAGTTGGGAACGAATTCCGACTTCAGAAAGACCCCGGTAACCGCGCACTTGAACCTCAGCGCGAGTGAAATCGCCGCCGCGACCCTTGCCCTGGCGGAAGTCGAATTATCGATTTGGACGAGGATGTTCCGGTAGGTCATGGCGTCTCTCCTTGACGCCCAGCCTAGGCGCATCGCCCCCCACGACTTTGACCGGGCTCAAACGGCGCTGATATCCGCCGGCTCAGGCTTGATCAGGAACAAGGCGCAGCAACCTGTCCGCTGTCACAAGCGGGCCATGATCAGCACGCTTCCTCGCTCCAGGCTCGGCAATCCCGGCGATGCTTCTCGGCGGCGCACTCCTGCACTAGCCGTTCTGTGGTGAGCGCAAGACCCGCCAACCGCGGTGTCGAGCTAGCCTGTTTCGACCGGTTACTACAGCCTCAGCTAGCCGCTCGCACGAAGCTGGCGTCCTCGGCTTCGCCACCCGCAGCAAGGTTCTCGAGCGCGTCACGGTCGAGGACACGGCAGCGGTAGAGAGAAACCATGCGAACCCACTTGCGGCGCTGAAAATCCGAAAGCTTGCGGGAGACGGTCTCGAGCCGGAGGCCGAGAAACTCTCCAATATCGCTGCGCCGCATCGGCAGGTCGAACTCGCCACCTTGCGGAGCGCCATAGTTCGCGAACGCCAGCAGGAAGGTGGCGAGCTTCTGGTCTGCGGATTGGGCGCCGACGGTTGTCAGCTGCGATTGCGCAGTGCCAAGCTGACGGCCCATCTGGCGCAGCAGCTGGCCGGCCAGCTCGGGATCGCGTGTGCAGAGTTCCGGGAGGCGTCCGACTGGAATGGCGCGAACTTTGACGGCGGTCACGGCCTCGCAGGCATTAACGTGATCCTCGCCGCCTTCCAAACCCAGGATCGAGCCGCCGTTGCAGAAGCCGACTACCTGACGCTGCCCATCGATCAAGGTGCGATAAAGCTTCACCCATCCGCTTTCGACGACAAAGATGTGGGTGCGCTCGTCGCCTTCAAAGAAGAGGTGCTGGTGAGCCGGCACCTGGCGGAAGGACCGCGCCTTGTCCGCAACCGTCCAGCCGCCTTCGCCCGAGCGATCAAAGTCGATGATGTTGCCGCCGTTGATGCACATTGGGTCTCTTCCTGTCCGTCAGAGTGTCCGATGCGCCTTTGATGGCTGACCGACCTTGCGTGCGTTTGCCGAAGTGTGACGGGCTGTGTGACAAAGTCTGACACGGCGCCGCTTCGAGGCAGGTGCAGCGCGATTCCGGCCGGCCTTGTTGCTGGGATGGCCCGCGTCAGACCCCAGTGTGCCCGCCGATGCGGCGGAACGTCTCACCTGGTCGTGCGAAAACCGTTTGGCCAGTCGCCGTTGCTTCGCAGCGCAGCGCCGGGGAGTTTTAGTGCGGCAGGGATCCGCCAGCGGCCTGACCGCCGGATGAAGCGCCCGAAAGTTCGGCCCCGCAGGCTGCGCCGAGTTCGAGAAGATCGCCAAGCATCGGCAGACCCATGAGATAGTCTGACGCTGCGCCGGTTTGTCGTTCGAACGCCATGACAAGCGCTTGGTCGAATTCGGCCGGTACGAACTCGCCTCGCCCGATCCATGCGAGGGCCACAAGAATGGCCTGGTCGTCTGCTGATAGGCTTTCGATTGCTGCGCGCAGATCGGCGCCGCTCTCCGAAACGTCTTGCCGTCCCAATCCTTCCTTCGTTCCGCTGGCCGACGCCGCGTCCGCGGCAAACGTGCGCGCAAGAAGGATGATGCGAGCGAGCGCATCAGCGGAGACGTCGATAACGCCCTTGGCCTCGTCATTCAATCTGCGGAACATCTGATCCAGCTCCAGCTTCTTGCCATCCGCATACTCGTCTATGCGCGAATAGGCCGCCGGGGTCGCTGCCGCCTTGAGCAGGATCAACACGCGACTTCCAGACCTGGCGTGAACTGAGATTCATCGACTCCCGCGAAGGATTCCCACGCCTCTTTTGCACACATCATAAGAACTGCACCGTTGCGCTATCCGCCATGCGTCTGACGCACCAACGGGCGTACATCCGCGCAAAGAAGAACGCGAGAAGGCGTCCGAATACTGAGCGTGAATTATGGTCGATAAATATCGTAACGGGCATTCCGCAAACCGGATCGCGCATCGCGTTTCCTTCAACGCGTTCAACGCGTTGGGAGAGTGTTTCATGATCCACTTGCGGCTCCATGGCTTCGCACTGGCGCAAGCCGATATGTTCGGATTGCAAGCGTTCGGCGGACCGCTGGGTTCCTCGCTGATTGAGCCGGCGGCATAAGCGAATGCGAGTTCACCGCTGTTAGATATGCAGGGTAACCCCCTCGACAGGTTTGAGGTTCGTCAAATGGTGTTTGTCGCGGTAAGTCTACTTTCGCAGAGCGGGCAAACCGCGCATCTCCATCGTTGGGCGACAGCGTGACAACTCGGAACCTCGAGGCTCTCTTTTCGCCCGGAGCGATTGCTCTTGTCGGCGCGAGCAACCAGCCAGGCTCCGTCGGCCACGTTCTCGCCCGCAATCTCGTGTCCGGCGGCTTTGCCGGCCCGATCATGCCAGTGAACCCGCACGAAAGCGAAATCTGCTCGGTCCGGAGCTACACTCGTATCAGCGATCTGCCGCAACAGCCTGATCTGGCCGTCCTGGCAACACCCGCTCCGACCATTCCAGGCCTCATCGCAGAGCTCGGCAAGATCGGCTGCAAGGCTGCGATCGTCATAACGGCAGGCCTCGACGCCGGCCTTCGACAGCGCATGCTCGACTCCGCCCGCCCTCACCTGATGCGAATAGTTGGGCCCAACTGCCTCGGCGTGCTGTCGCCGGTCCGAGGCATCAATGCCAGCTTCGCGCACAAGGCGCCGTCGAAGGGCAGCATTGCCTTCATCACGCAGTCCGGCGCCATCGCCACATCCATGGTCGATTGGGCGCTGGGAAAGGGCATCGGCTTTTCTTATGTGCTCTCTCTCGGCGACATGGCCGACGTGGACTTCGGAGACCTTCTGGATTTCCTCGCCCTTGATGCAGAGACGTCGGCCATCCTGATCTACGCGGAGACCATCACCGAAGCGCGAAAATTCATGTCCGCCGGGCGTATCGCGTCGCGCGCCAAGCCGGTCATTGTGGTGAAGGGCGGTAAGAGCGCCGCAGGGGCCAGGGCGGCAGCGTCTCATACCGGCGCTCTCGCCGGCGCCGATGCGGTCTACGACGCTGTGTTCCGGCGCGCCGGCATGCTGCGTGTAGACACGCTGCGCGCGCTGTTCGATGCCGCAGAGACTCTGGCGAGCGGACTCCACGTCAATGGCGGCCGGCTCATGGTGCTGACCAATGGCGGCGGCCTTGGCGTTCTTGCCGCTGACGCGCTCGAGCAAGCCGGCGGCTCTCTGTCCCCCTTGTCAGACGACGCGATCAGCAAGCTGGATGCTGTCCTTCCTGCATCCTGGCCTCATGCCAATCCCGTCGACATCCTCGGCGACGCGCAAGGCTCGCGATATCGAGCCGCGCTGGACGTTCTCATCAATCAGCCCGGCAGCGACGGGCTGCTGGTGATGAACTGCCCGACCGGTGTTGCCGATTCGCTCGACGCCGCGCAAGCAACGGTCGATATCAAGAACGCGTATCCACAAAAGCCGCTCCTGGCGTGCTGGATGGGAGCGGCATCGACCGGTGAATCCCGGCGCATCCTGTCCGAAGCGCGAATCCCGAACTATGAAACGCCGGACGAGGCCGTGCAGGCGTTCGGGCATCTTGGCGAATTTGCGCGCAACCAACGCGCCCTGTACGAGACGCCCGTCGCCGCGGCAGAGCGTCCCTCCCCACTACGAGAGAAGGCCCGTGCGGTTATCGCCGCCGTTCAGGCGGAGGGCCGCAGCATCCTGACCGAGCCTGAAGCCAAGGCAGTTCTTTCATCCTACGGCATCCCCGTGGTGGAGACATTCACCGCAGCGACCCCGCAAGAGGCGGCATTTGCCGCCAGTCGCATGACAGGACCTTTCGTCCTCAAGATCTTGTCTCGCCAGATCACTCACAAGACCGATGTGGGAGGCGTCAAGCTCGGCCTGAGCGAGCCCAATTTGGTTGGCGACGCTGCGAGAGAGATGCTGTCACAGGTCAAGCGCCAGCGGCCGGACGCCGTCATCGACGGCTTTACGATACAGCAGATGATCCGGCGTCCTCACGCACAAGAGCTTCTGCTTGGCGCGGTTCGCGACGCCATCTTTGGACCGTGCCTGCTGTTTGGTCATGGCGGGGTCGCGGCGGAGGTCATCGCCGACCGGTGCATGGGGCTGCCGCCGCTCAACGGCAACCTCGCGCGCGACATGGTCGAGCGTACGCGGGTCTTCCGGCTGCTGTCGGGATATCGTGATCGCGCCCCGGCCCGTCTCGACGCGATCACAGCCGCTCTGGTGGCGCTCTCGGATCTGGTTGTCGATTTCCCTGAGATCGAGGAACTCGACATCAATCCCCTGCTGGCCGATGCGGATGGCGTCCTCGCGCTCGATGCACGCGTCATCGTGGGGGCCGCAAACATTCGCCCAGCGCCACTGGCAATACGTCCTTATCCTTCCGAGCTGACGCGCAGCCTTGATCTTGGTGGGCAGCGCCTGGTTCTGAGACCGATAAGGCCGGATGATGGGGCGCTGCTTGCTGCAATGGCCAAGCGTACAGCTGCGCAGGATTTGAGAATGCGCTTTCACGGCGGGGTTGGTGCGCTTTCACCCGCCACAGCTGCGCGCCTGTCGCAGATCGACTATGACCGGGAGATGGTTCTGGTAGCGGAAGAACCTGAAGGAGAACTTGGCGGGGTCGTGCGTCTCGTGTTCGATCCGAATTTCGACGCCGCAGAATGCGCCATCATCGTCCGGACCGGATTGCAGCGCAAACGGGTCGGCCGGACGCTGCTCAACGAAGCCTTGAGCTATGCGCGCACGCGCGGCGCGACGCTGGTTTGGGGCGATGTGCTCTCAGAAAACGCAGCAACCCTGGATCTGGCGCGGCGCCTGGGCGGCGCCCTTGGGGCCAGTCCGGCTGATCTTCATCTGACGCGGGTCGAATTCCGGCTCGCCTGATGAGGAGCGTTTGGCGACGCTTCCGGATTGATGCAGCTCAATATCCTCGCGAGCGGCTCGGGTATCATGTGTGGGACGCTACGGGAGAAAGCCAATGGACCGTCTGAAAAACAAAGTCGCGGTCATCACGGGGGGCGCCGTCGGCATCGGGAGGGCTTGTGCCCTACAGATGGCGCAGGAAGGGGCCTCGGTCGCAGTGCTCGACACGGACGAGCGCGAAGGCACGGCGGTGGTCGCGGATCTGGTCGACCGCGGCCTGCAGGCGCTTTTCATCTCGTGCGACGTCTCCAGCGAGAAGCAGGTGGCCGCAGCGATAAGCGAGGCGGCGACCTATTTCGGACGGATCGACATCCTGGTGAACAACGCCGGCATTGCCGGCTCAAGCAAGCCGACGCACGAACTTACCGAAGCTGAATGGGATCGGGTCCAGGCGGTCAATGTGAAAGGCGTGTTCTTCTGCACCAAGCACGTCATCCCGCACCTGCGGGCCGCCGGCAGTGGCAGCATTATCAATCTGTCCTCGATCTATGGGCTGGTCGGAGGAGCCGACGTTCCCCCCTATCATGCCTCCAAGGGCGCCGTGCGTCTGATGAGCAAGACCGATGCGCTGCTCTATGCGCCGGACCGCATCCGGGTCAATTCGGTCCATCCTGGCTATATCTGGACACCGATGGTGGAGGGTCATCTCAAATCGCTCGGAGACCTCGAGGCGGGTCGAAAGGCGGTGGGAGATCTTCACCCGCTGGGCCACATGGGCGAGCCGGACGATATCGCGTGGGGCGTTGTCTATCTGGCGTCGGATGAATCCAAGTTCGTCACGGGCACGGAGCTGGTCATCGACGGCGGATACACGGCGCGCTGAGCGGCGCATTTCCGCTACGCGTCAGATCACTACTTGGCTGATCCTCATCTATCGCGTCCGCGGCTCAGCAAGCTTGATCGCGATCAACCCAACCCGCGCTTCGAACTGGCAACCTCCACCTCCCGGGAGAGTTTCATGTCGATGCTGGCAGTGGTCAATTCAACGGCAGGGGGTGTCGGACCGGATGGGCGCCAGCACTTGCGCCAGGCGCTTGCAGCTCTCGGTCACACCTCCGCGGAGGTTGTGGAATTCGATCGCGAGAATGGAGCACGGCAGCTTCTGCGAATGTGCGAGCAGCCAAGAACTCGCGTCATCGTGTGGGGCGGCGACGGCACGCATCGCACCGCGCTAAACGCCATTGGGCGCGAAAGCGACAATCTCCTCCTCCTCCCCGGCGGAACCATGAATCTGCTGACAAAATGGATTCACGGCAATCGCCCGTGGCGATCCATCCTGGAAACGGTTCTCGTGGCAGGGCGCACGCGAACGCTCCCTGCAGGCCGGGTCAATGGTGGTCTGTTCTTCTGCGCCCTGCTCGCTGGCGCGCCTGCTCTGCTTGCCGGAGCGCGGGAAAGCCTCCGGATCGGGGACCTCGGTCACGCGTTCGCCGACATCAGCGCAGCTTCGAATTCAACACGAGCTCTCCATCTCGTCTCGCGAACAGTGCAGCCCGGCGTTGACACCGGCGCGGATCGGACGGTCGGCAACGTCGTCGGCGCATTCGTCGGTCCGCTTTCGCGCAGCGGCCACCTGGAAGTATCGACCCTGGCTGTCCCATCACTTGTTTCTGCCGTCGATGCCGCATGGTCCTCATTCGGACCCGGCTCGCGCGATCTCGCCGACACGCGCGTGCGGATCCGGCAGTCGCTTGTCATCGAGGCCGGCGAAGGCGAGGACATCCCTGTCATCATGGACGGGGAAAGGGTCGCCGTCGGTGATCGTTTCCGCATCGATTTTGTACAAAACGCCGCACGCTGCCTCGCTGTCTGATCCTTCGCAAATGCAGGGCGGGCTGCGCGAGCTAGTCTGGCGGACGAATGAACGAGCGCCTTTGAGGAGACGGAGCAAACTCTGCGCTACTGGCGATTTGGTCTGAGGCTCAGGATGTAGGAGATGATGTCATCCATCGTTTCAGGCTTCAGCTTGATGTTTGGCATCGTCGGATGACTTGTCTGCAGCCACACGCCGAGCGCCATCGCGGTCATTCCCTTGGTCTTGGCGACCGCCGTGAAGGGCGGCGCAGCAGAGTCCGGCGACGCCGCATTACCGGGCTCGGTCTGGTGACAGTCCGAACAAATCTGGGCTGCAAAGGCGCGGCCGCGCGCCGCATTTCCGAACTCCTGCGCCTCCGCCGCGGGGACCAGCATGGGAATGAACAGCAGCACCGCCGCTAGGCTAACCGATCTCGTGAACATGGCGTCCTCCTGCCGCCATGACAGCCGACAAGGCGGGGCATGCATTTGATCCTGGTCAATCCGCGCCAAAGCCGGATCGACGGCACGACAGCGGAGACTGCTTCTGGCGATCAATCATATTGAGGCAGATCAAAAAATTGGCGCTCGCGACCTGCGATGCTGGGGGTTGGAGGCGCCCCCGGATGCGGATACTGGTCCTGTCGCTGCTTGCGCTTGGAGGGTGTACGCCCTGCCCCGCCGCGCCGACGCAAGCAGAGCTGACGGACGGGCGTGTCGTCGCACCGCACCAACAGCCGCTTCCGCTTCTCGTTTCGGTGAAGGACCTCATGGGCGGCGCGATCGCCTTTTCCGCTCATGTCGTTGAGACCATCGACGCGATCGACGCGCCGCTCGCCAGGGGCGATTGGGGCGCGGCGCGTCTTGCTGCGAGTGACCTGATTGCGTCAGCAACCTTGCTGACGACGCCGACGACCAACGGCAATGTCCTGGACGCGTTCCGGAAACGTGATGGCGAATGGCGCGTCCTGACGAAGTCGATGCAGGACGCTGGACTGGACATTGTGGCGGCGGCGGATGCGCGGGACAGACCTGCGCTGACCGCAGCTAGAAGATCGTTGGGAGAAGCCTGCCAGGCTTGCCACGTCCATTTCGGCGTACACGGCCAATAGCAGCCGACGACCGGCTGGCATGAACGCCAGAGTTCAAGCGTTGTACCCCGTGCGGCTAATGCTGAGTCTGGAAGGCCAGATCCGGTTCGGCATAGGCAATATCGGCAACCGTCGCGAGTCTTGCCGCGATGTCTTTCGCATCGATCAGGCGCTGAGCGTTCGTCCCGGTCTGGAAGGGGTACGCCAGCACCAGCTCGTTGGAATAGGTGACGCGCACCAGGGAGGCGACAGCCATCTCGGGCCTGTTCTGCTTGAAGATCTCGAACTTCGCCTTGGCGGCCTGAGGATCCTTCCAGAAGGAATCGATGACGTCTTTCACCCTGGCGTCGTCCTTGAACTTGACGACGATTTCCACAGCATCGCTAACGGGTGGAACCACGTGCGAGACGTCCGCCCTGCTGACCTCGCCCCTGGGCGCGCCGGCCACCTGCGAATCGGCGGGAGCCTGAAAGCAGAACAGCGCCACGGCGCCCACGAGGAGCGTGCTTGAGAGTCTGGAGGCCGTCGTCGGCAGGCTCAAGGAAGATGCGTATGTCATTGTGGCGTCTGCCCCTGTGGGGTGGACGGGATGCTGTCATCCGAATGGTCGTGGGCCGCCGGCGGCTCCGCGCTGTCTGTCTTGCGATCCATCATCTTGCACTTCGGCTTCGCCATTTCTTGAGGGCCTGCTGGCGCTGCAGAGTCGTTCTTGCCGCCTCCCATGCAATGCATGTGTTCGCGTCCTGCAACGGACTCACCGCTTGTCGTACCGAAGCTGACGCATCCAGCCGTGAGCAGGACGCTTGCCGATAGAATGGCGGCAAGTGGAAACGAGTGCGATCGGGTCATGTGGTTCTCCATCCAACACGACCAGAAGAGGCTTCGCGCCAACAAGCGCCTTGATTCAGGTCAATCACCATTGGAGAGGCAAACCGCCGAGACTGTACCGATTGCTTCCTGTGCGCCGGGCGCCCGCTCCGCGCACAATGAGGTGCGGTTCCAGTGTTCCCGAGCAGCAGGTTGTGCGCGGCCGCGCGACGGCAAGTTTGACCCAGCGCAAGGCGAGCCGTCGCCACAGGCCGATCCTGCTCCTACGCAAAGGAGGCGCCGATGGACACCGACGCAGATATCAGGACACGCGTGATCGACGAACTCGATTTCGACCCCAGCGTAACGGCCAACGGCATCGGCGTCACAGTCAGCAAGGGCGTGGTCACCTTGACCGGCTTCGTGCCGAGCTATTTCGAACAGGAAACAGCCATTCGGGCGGTCCAGCGGGTCAAGGGCGTGAGGGCCGTGGCGCAGGAACTGAAGGTGCGTCTCCCCAACTTCCAGAAGCATGGCGACGACGAGATCGCTGGAAGGGCGCTCAGCATTCTCAGCTGGACGATACATGGGGACAACGACATCAAGGTCGTCGTCGACGACGGATGGGTCACCTTGTCAGGACAGGTCGATTGGGGCTTCCAGAAAAAAAGCGCTGAACAGGCCATTCGAAAGCTTGGCGGAGTGACCGGCGTATCCAACACCATCACCGTGCGGAAGTGCATAGAGAATACGGACGTGCGCGACGGCATTCTCCGCGCCTTCCGCCGCAATGCCGAGCTGGAAGGAGCTGGGATAGGGATCACCGTCGATGGCACAACGGTGACACTGACCGGAGCGGTCAAGACCTGGTACGAACGCCGCATGGCGGAAGAAGCTGCCTGGCGCGTCCCAGGAGTGACTGAAGTTCACGATAATATCGCCGTCCTATAACTACCGAAAGCTGCGGCGCGACCTGGACGGGCTTGGGGCGCCCGGTTCCTGCGTCTTGCGCCCAGGGGCATGACCGCGCAGCCGGCATGTCTACGCTTTGAGACGGAGCATTTCCGCGTCGATGACCGACGCACTCGCCTTCACTAGATCAGCACTCAGCTCGCAGGTTATCTTCGCCAAGCTGCTCGGGGATATGTAGTCCCTCAGGAGGCACAGCTCCCGTGGCGGCGCACACAGAACGAGGCCCTGCGCAGCGTACCTGGTCATCACATCGTCTATACTCCTGGCGACACGATGCAGAAAGACGGACTCAATCCTGTCCTGCTCGATCACTCGACCGACAATCTCGCCCGGATATGCCAGGACAGCGTCTACGTGTGGGTCAGAACGCCCATCCAGGAAGTCGGCCGAATCAGCCAGTTCGGCAAGCTCCTTGAGGGGCTCTCCCCAGTGCGAGCGCAAAAAGAACCGCACCGCCTGGCTGTCGGCAACTACGATCCATGTCGGATCAGGGTGCATTCCGACCTCCTGTTTCAGACCTTGCTCGGCTTGAGGCGCTCGTCGATCTCGCGGACGCCTTCGCGAACCAAATCCTTTGCGATTTCCGCAACCACGAGCGCCCGCGTCGCTGCCGTGACGTGATCGCGGATAACGCCGAGAGCCCGCGGCGGCGCGCAGATGATGAGGCGCCCGACCGCATGCTCCTCGACGGCCAGGTTCAGACGGCCCGCAATATGCCGAAGAAAAACTCGCTCACCGCTGTCTTGGCGATTCTCATGGGCAGGGTGCGCCTGATGACCGTGGTTGACGCCCTCATGAACGGCCGTGTCTCCGCCGCGCGCCCGCCGTTCAGCGTCAGCGGTCAGGGCCAGATCAGTTAGTTCGGTCAGCGGAACGCCCTCTCGGGCGCGAACAAAGAAGCGCGCGGCGTTGCCGTCAGCGACTACAACCCAGGTGGTTTCGGACGTCATCGGGGAAATCCTCTAGTGTGAAACAAGCAAAGGCATTTTCAGGTGGTCGAGCATATTTCTGCTGACGCCCCCCAGGACCAGTTCAGCCAGCCTCGGACGTCCGAACAGTCCAATGACGACCATGTCGGCGCCGATCATGTCGACGTGCCGCCGGATGACGTCTCCTGTCGGAATATCGGTGTCGCGATCGATCCTGAGGGTCGCGGTCGGGCATCCATGAATCTCAAGCTGCCGCTGCAGAAGATCGTCGAGGTCGCGCTGACCGTCCTGCACGGCGGTGACGAAATGGATCTCCTCGGCAGCCTTGAGGAAGGGCAAGGCGTCCCGCAGCACACGCGCCGACTCGCGCGAGTCCTTCCATGCGACCAGGATCTTTCGCCCGAATTTCGCGGGGTAGCCGGACTCGGGCAGCACGAGTACGGGCCCTCCGCACTTCATGCCGATCTGTTCGGCGCTGATTGTGTTATCGCCGAAAGCCGCCTTCATCCGGCGAGGCAGGATGACGAGGTCGTGCCGCCGGGCGTAGGTGACGAGCGCCACACCGGTGTCGCCACCGATGACGTACCAGTGAGATTGAATACCGGCGGCATTGACTGCGGCGTCAAACAGACCGCGCGCTTCGGCGTTGGCTGCGGCCATCTTTGCCCGGCCTTCTTCCGCGGACGCATCGTTGGCAATGACAGGCGGCACAACGCCATCCGCAGCCATGAGGTGCGGCATCACGTCGGATCTCAGGTAGACGCCCGTCAGTATGGCGTTCTGGTCCGCTGCGATACGGGCTGCTGCCGCGACACGCGCTTCGGCGCCTCTGCCCAGATCAACCTGGACCAGTATGCTCCGGTAGCCCATAGCAGCATCCTCTTTCGTTGGACCCTAGCGAACCGGGTCTGCTCGCGCTTGACCGCGATCAAGTTGGCGAGCTGCTCAAGCGCCGCTGATATCGGCGGCATCCCGTTTGATCCCGGTCAGTCCTCGCGAGCCAATCGCAGGCAAGATCAGATCTTCAAGATGGCGGAGTCGCTTGATGGTCCGTTTGTCATTCATGGCCGCTGGACTGCTGGCCGCCGCAGCTTGCGCCGGTTGTGTGGTCTATCAGGGCAAACGTTTGCCGAGGGACGCAGAAGCCGTTCCGCTGGCGGATATCCGGCAGATCGCTTTGCTCGATACGCCACAACCCCTGCCCCTCCGCGTTCCGATCAAGGGCGTGATGGCGGGTGTGGTCGAGTTCTCGGCGCACGGCGTCTTCACCAGCGCGATCTCCGAAATGCCGTTGACGGAGGACGACTGGCTGGCCGCCGGGCTGGCGTCGATAAACCTGATCGGATCGGCGACGCTTATCACTCTTCCGGGAACAGGCCCGCACGATGCGGAATGGGTAGCCGATCCTGACTACCGTCGTTGGGCCGAAGCGATGCAGCTGGCCAGCATCAGCGCGGGCGCCGCCACAGTTCGCAAGGACAGGGCGGGTTTGCTCGCGGCCGCGAACCGCATCGCGATCGCCTGCCAATCGTGCCACGCAATGTACCGTCCGGATATTCCCTCTGCCGCATCGCAGTTTGCGGCGATTGGGCCTGCGACCGCAGAGTCGACACCCTGAAGTGGCCCAGCTCCGGGGCGGGCGGCCGGCGGCGTCGGTATTGGCTACGTCTAGTCTCGATCAATCGGTCGCGCCGGTGACGTCGGTCATGATTGCGCTAGCGCAAGGCGCGCCTCGCTCTTCCCCTGTTCAAACACGCAGGCGAAGTCCCTGAAGGAGGAAGTGTCTATATGACCGCTGTCCTGCGTTTCCATGGCGCCGCCGGTTGCGTCACGGGCTCCTGCGCACTGATCGATACGGAACGCGCAAGGATTCTGGTCGACTGCGGACTGTTCCAAGGGACAAAGACCTTGAAGGCCCTGAACTATGAGGCCTTTCCATTTGATCCCAAGCGCATCGACGCTGTGTTGCTGACCCACGCGCACATCGATCACAGCGGTCTCCTGCCCAAGCTGGCGCTCGCCGGATTCACTGGCCCAATCTACGCGACATCGGGCACGCGCGACCTCTGCAACGTCATGCTTGCCGATTCTGGAAGCATCCAGGAACTTGAGGTCGATCAGCTCAATCGACGGAACCGCCGGCGAGCCTTCGCCCAGGTGCGTCCCATCTATACCGCAGCGGATGCCGAGGCAGCCATGCGGCTGTTTCGCGAGATCGATCTTGGCGACTGGATTGCAGCGGCCCCGGGGATCCGCGCACGCTGGTGGAATGCCGGCCATATCCTGGGCTCCACATCGATTGAAGTCGAGATTTCGGAGGCCGCCGGAAAACCTCCTGTGCGCCTCTGCTTTTCCGGGGATATCGGCCCTGGCGACCGGGACCTCGCCGACGACCCGCAAGGTCCGACGGATCTGGATCACCTGATCGTGGAGAGCACCTATGGCGGGACCGAACGGTCAATGGCCGGCACAGAGGCGCGCCGAAAGAACCTGGCGGACGAACTGAAGGCTGCTTACGCCGCTGGAGGACCTCTCCTGATACCAGCGTTCGCCGTCGAGCGCACACAGGAACTCATCGTCGACCTGCTCGATCTCATGGAGAAGACGGAGGCGCCGCCGGGGCCGATCTTCCTCGATAGCCCGCTAGCCATTCGGGCTAGCGAGGTCTTCCTTCGCCGCGGACATCTCGAGTCGGGTGAAAACCCGTTTGCCTCGCTGCGCCAGTCGCGTCTATTTCAATTCACGCCTAGATATTCGGACAGCAGGGACATCGAAAAGCAGAAAGGATGGCACGTCATCATCGCGGCAAGCGGCATGTGCGATGCGGGCCGCGTGCGAGGGCATCTCCGACGTCTTCTTCCGCGGGAGGATGCGACGGTCATGATCGTCGGATTTCAGGCGGTTGGAACACTCGGCCGGCTGCTAGTCGAGGGACACCGCGAGGTCCGGATCCAAGGCGACGAGATCGCGGTGCGCGCGCACATTCGCAGTATCGACGTGTACTCTGGTCACGCCGACGCGACGGGGCTCGTTCGCTGGATCGATGCTCGTAAACCCATCGCGGGAACGGTGTTCCTTGACCACGGCGAGCCCGAGAGTCTGGCTGCGCTCAAGGCCCGCCTTGTTGCTTCAGGCTTCGCGGCAGACCGCGTATTGGTCGCAGCGCTCGATCAGGGGTACATCCTACAACCGGGTAGGACAGCGGTGGCAACCACGCCCCTGCCGCCCCGTATTCCGGCCAACACAATGGGTCGGTTGGATTGGCACAATGAGCGCGTCGCCTTTCTCGCCCACCTTCACCGCAAGCTCGAAGCCGCGCCGGATGACGGAAAGCGAGAGCAGTTGCTCCAACGGCTGGATGCCGCCCTCGCAGACAGCTGACTGTGGGGCGGCCGGGTTTGAGCCATCCGTCACCGCATCGTTGCTCGGGGGAGGCCTACCTACGTCATCGCGACGCGGACGGCAGCTCCGGGTCCGATCCGGAGAGAGGGCATCCGGTGGGCAACAACAGGCGCCAATAGTCTGATTCAACCCAAATTTTTCTCGTGCCGCTGGGGGTATTGGCGTTTTTCGGGAGGCTGGCGTCGGTGGGCTTGGTAGTGGGACCCGGAATCGAACCGGGGACCTCAGGATTATGAGTCCTGCGCTCTAACCGGCTGAGCTATCCCACCGAGGTTTGAGGGGGTGGGATATACTCGGGGGGTTAAGGATGTGCAAGGCGCACAATCCGCTCGGCTAAACCCCGATAATTTCGGCCACTTTCTCGCCAATCGCCAGCGAAGACGTAAGCCCCGGGCTCTCGATTGCGATCAGGTTCACGAGGCCGGCCACGCCGTGCGCCTCCGGCCCATCGATCAGGAAATCGCCTGACGGCTCGCCCTTGCCCACAATCTTCGGCCGCACGCCGGAATAATCCGGCGACAGCGCATCGTCCTTCAGCCCCGGCCAGTAACGCCGCACGGCCGCATAGAACATCGCAACCCGCGCCGGGTCGACCTCGTAGTCGAATGGCGGTCCGGCATCGTCCGCCAGCCACTCCGCATCCGGCCCCAGCCGCGTGCGCCCACCGAGATCGATTGCGAGGTGCAACCCCTGGCTGGCCTGGCTATGCATTGGATAGATCAGCCGCGCGAACGCCGCCCGGCCGCTCGCGACAAAGTACGAGCCCTTCACCCAGCGCATCTTCGTGCCCGGATATTGCGGACCGTCCTCGATCTTGCGCGCCACGGGCAGCGCGTAGTGCCCCGCCGAATTGACCACGCTGCGCGCCTTGATGCGCGTCGGGTTCGCCCCGCCTGTCTCGATCTCGATGCCGCCCCTCACCACGGCGCCGCGCGTGACCGGGCTGTCGAACGCAATCGCGCTGCCACGATCCTCGAACTCGCCCCGCAGCGCCAGGAAATAGCCATGGCTGTCAAACAGCCCGCTCACCTCGGCATGGATCGCCACGCGGATCTCAGGGTTCAGCGACGGCTCCAGCCGCCGCGCCTCGGCCCCATCGATCAGCCGCGTATCCTCGACGCCATTGTCCAGCGCCCGCTGCAGCAACGCCGGGGTTGCCGCCGCCTCCGCATCATCCACCGCCACGACAAGCTTGCCGCAACGATGCGCCTCGACACCATGCGCCTTGCAATACTGGTATAGCGCCCGCCGCCCCGTCACGCAGAGCTGCGCCTTCAGCGATCCCGTCGGATAATAGAGCCCAGCATGGATCACCTCGGAATTGCGCGAAGATGTCTCCGTCGCAATTGCCGATGCCGCCTCCAGCACCAGAACCTCGCGGCCCCTCAGCGCCAATGCACGCGCGGTCGCGAGACCAACGGCCCCCGCCCCGATCACGACTGCATCCGCCTCGAACGTTTCCATGCTTGGCAGCACTACCCGGAAAAACTTACGATTGTCACCTCACCGCGTCCCATGCCAGCCAGGCCAGCGCCGCAAAGCTCGGATAGGCCGTCAGCCCCATCCCGAAAGCCCGCGCCCATGGAGCATAGAGATAGCCGATCCAGAACGCCGCCCGCCCCACGCCGAACAGCACCGCCATCCGCGCGACAATCCCGAGCTGCTCTACCGGCAGCGCCAGCGCGAGCCCCGTCCAAGCCACCGCCGCCAATGCAAGCTGCTCCAGCGTGTTCTGGTTGTAGCGAAGGTTGATCTCGAAGCTCTTGCTCTCGACCCGCCGCTCCCCATCGATCGCATCGGATTTCAGGAAGCGCTGGTTCGCCGTCATGCCGATCCCGGCCAGCAATGCCAGCCCCGGCACAAACATCCAACGCGCTGCAAACGCCAGCCGCCCGCCCGCATCCGCAGGCAGCGGATCTGGCGCACCCCATTGCACATAGAAGACGACCACGACGCCGACGATCACCGCCGCCAGCATCCCGCCGAGGATGAGAAACTGCTTCTGCCGGAACATCGGACGCCCTCCCCGCACAACTCTCGCACGGGGCGCAGGCGCCGTCTGCCCCTATGGCCGCGGCACGCCCACGCTCACCAGCGCGAACTCATAGAGGAAGAGAGGCGGCGCCACCCGCATGTCTGCTGCGCACTTGGCGAACACCTGCTCCACCGCGGACTTCAGCAACAGCTTCCCCTCTGTCTTCACGGCGGGATCAGCGATCTCGCTGAGCGCGTTGTTGATCCCGGCATACTCCTGCACCCACGGCGTATACGCGTGAAGGACGTCGCTCTTCGTCCACGCCGAGTAGAGCTTGTTCGCCATGAACCCCGTCACGCGATTCCGCGGCGCATCTCCCCACCTCGCCATCTCTATCAGCTGCAGCGTAGGCTCGCCGCGCTCCTTCCACAGCGTGTTGAGGTTCGGCGGCGCCGCGATCAGCCTCGCCGTCGCCAGTGCATCGCCCGTCAACGGTCCCACGCGCACAGTCTTGCCGCCCACAGCAGCATCCACCGCACCGCCGGCCGCAACCTCCTTGAAGAAATCCGACTCCTCCGGCGATAGCCCATCACCGATCGCCGCCACGATCACGCCCCGCACCTGCTCTTTCGTGGCAACGCCGCCCGCCAGCGCCTCGCCCGCCTTGCCCAAAAGCACAGCCTTCCCGTCAAGCGGCGTCTGCGCCACTGCGGGCGCCGCCAGCATCGCCGCCACCGCAAGCATGATCATCCGCATGAAAGCATCCCAGAATCCGCGTGCAGGCTAGCGCGCTTCGCGCCGGACTCAATATGCCCGAAGCCGGCGGCTGCAGGTACGCCCTCGTAGTTCGAGGGACGCTAGTTTCGCGGGCGGGGCGCAAACTCTACTTCGCTGCTTGCATCCTCGGCGCCGGTCCCGCATTCCACCGCGCCATCAGCGCGGCCAGCTTTTTCTCCGCCGCCTCGACCGACTTCTCCTTCACATGGCCATAGCCACGGATGTCGTCCGGCAGCGACGCGATCTCGACGGCCAGCGAACGGTTCTCCGCCGTCAGTCCGGCCGACAGAACCTCCAGCCGCGCGAGATATTCGTCCCGCAGCCGCCGCTCCATCTTCCGCTCTTCCGTCTTGCCGAAGATGTCGAACGCCCCGCCGCGCAGCCACTTCATCTTCTTGAGGATCTTGAACCCGGTCATCATCCACGGCCCGAAGCCCTGCTTGATGAGTTCACCCTTGTGGTTCTTCTTCGAGATCATCGGCGGCGCCATCAGGAAGGTCAGCTTCGCGCCCTTGCCGAACGTCTCCTCGATGCCCTGCTTGTATTCCGGCCGCGTATAGAGCCGCGCGACCTCGTATTCGTCCTTGTACGCCATAAGCTTCGACAGATATATCGCCGCAGCCGTTGTCAGCTTCTCACCGAGGCCGAGATTGCTCTCCGCCGCCCGCACGCGCGCGATGCGCGCTTCGAACATGTCGGCATAAGCCGCGTTCTGGTAGGCTTTCAGCATCTCGGCGCGCCGCGCGATCAGTTCGTCCAGCGACAGCGGCTCGATCTCTGGCCGCTTCGGCGCCGCCGCCTGCACAGCATCTGGCTTCACCGCCGCGATCCGGCCGAGTTCGAATGCCGCCGCGTTCTCTTTGACCTTCACTTTGTTCAGCCGGTTGGCTTCGTAGATCGCCGTATCCGAAACCGGGATCAGCCCGTTCTGCCAGGCCATGCCCAGCATGATCATGTTGGTGTAGATCGCATCGCCGAAGTGATGTTCGGCCAGCGCCTCGGCATTCGTCGCCGCAAACGACTTCGCCCGCGAGCGCACCCGCGCCGTCAGCAGGTCCGGATCGAACCGTGCATTGCGATCCTCGATGAATTCCTTCGTCGGCGTCACATCATGGTTCGCCACCACCGCCGTGCGCCCCTTGTCGAACATCACCAGCGCTTCGCCGGACGAGGCCACGACCAGGTCGCACGCGATGATCGCGTCCGCCGAGGCCGGCGGAGTCTTCGCGGCCTTGATGTCGTCGGGATCGAGCGCGAACCGCACATGGCTCAACACCGGCCCGCCCTTCTGAGCGAGACCCGTCATATCCAGCGTCTGAGAAGCCTTGCCATCGACGTGTGCCGCCATGGCGAGCACCGCCGCCACCGTCGTCACGCCTGTGCCGCCCACGCCCGTGAACACCACGTTCCACGCCTCGTGGCCCAGCTCCGGCAGCTTCGGCGCCGGTAGCGCAGACACGTCGAAGCTCGGCGTCGCCCGCTCCACATCCGACTTCCTGTCCCCGCCCGTCACCGTCACGAAGCTCGGGCAGAAGCCTTCGAGGCACGAATAGTCTGTGTTGCAGGTCGACTGGTTGATCTGCCGCTTGCGCCCATACTCGGTCTCGACCGGTTCCACCGACAGGCAGTTCGACTTCACCGAACAGTCGCCGCAGCCCTCGCACACCGCCGTGTTGATGAAGACTCGCTTGGTCGGCGCTTCCATCTTGCCGCGCTTGATGCGCCGGCGCTTCTCGGTCGCGCACACCTGGTCGTAGATCAGCACCGACACGCCCGGCGTATTCCGCAGTTCGATCTGAACTTCTTCCAGCTTCCGCCGGTCGAAGATCCGCGTGCCCTCCGGCAGGTCGGTCACCGACGCATAACGCGTCGTGTCATCCGCCACGATCACGATTGTCTTGACGCCCTCGGCTTCAACCTGCCGCGCGATCTGCGGAACGGTCTGGCCGGATTCGACCTGCTGCCCGCCGGTCATGGCGACCGCATCGTTATAGAGGATCTTGTATGTAGCGTTGACCTTCCCCGAGATCGCCGCGCGGATCGCTAGCGAGCCCGAGTGGGAATACGTCCCGTCGCCCAGGTTCACGAACACATGGCTTTCTGTCGTGAACGGCGACTGGCCGATCCACGGCGTGCCCTCCCCGCCCATCTGCGTGTGCATGTCCGTCCGCCGCTCCGGCGTGAACGTCGCCATGTAGTGGCAGCCGATCCCCGCCAGCGCGCGCGACCCCTCCGGCAGCGTCGTCGACGTGTTGTGGGGACAGCCCGAGCAGAAGTGCGGCTTGCGCGTGTTGATCTGGTTCATGCCAGCGACGGCCGACTGCGCCCCGCGCACGCGCGTGAAATAGGCATCCGCCTTGGCGCGATGCGGCCCGTCCGGCATGCGCCCCAGCATGGCGAGCGCAATATCCGCCGTCGACAGCGACGCGATATCCGAAAGCAGGTAGGCGCCATCGCGGTCGCGCTTGCCTTCCACGATCGGCCGTTCGCTGTCGCTCATATGATAGAGGATGGCCTTGAGCTGCGGCTCAACCAGCGCCCGCTTGTGCTCGACAACGAGGACGCGTTCGAACCCGCGGCAGAAACTGGTGATTGCCGAAGGCTCCAGGGGCCACGGCATCGCCACCTTGAAGATCGACACGCCAAGTTCGGCCGCCTGCTCAGGCGATAGCCCCATCGCGCCTAGCGCCTCGAACACGTCGCGCGCAGCCTGGCCAGCAACGATGATGCCGAGGCGCTTGCTCTTGCCCTGCAGCAGCACGCGGTCGAGCCCGTTGGCCCGGACGAAAGCCTGCGCCGCTGGCAGCTTTATCTCGCGAAGCCGCTTTTCTTTCGCCAGGGGCGTGTCGCCGATGCGCAGCCCGAGCCCGCCTTCCGGAATGATGAAATCCGTCGGCCGCACCGTCGCATAACGATGCATGCCCAGTTCCACCACCGCGCCCGAATCCATAGTGTCGGCAAGGCAGATCATCGAGGTCCACAGACCCGAATAGCGGGAGAGCTCCCAGCCGATCATGCCATAGTCGAGCACATCCTGGATCGACGCCGGCGCCAGCACCGGCATCTCCGCGTCGATCATCGCGAATTCGGATTGCGAGGCGAGCGTCGAGGATTTCGAGTTGGGATCGTCGCCGCAAAGCGCGAGCACGCCGCCCCTGGGATCGGTGCCCGCCATGTTGGCGTGCTTGAACACGTCGCCCGTCCGGTCGACGCCCGGCGCCTTGCCGTACCAGATGCCGAACACGCCATCGAACTTGGCGCCCGGGAACAGGTGAGTCTGCTGGCTGCCCCACACGGCAGTCGCGCCGAGGTCCTCGTTCAGCCCCTCCCACACCTTCACATCGTGGGCGAGCATCAGCTTCTTCGCTGCAGCAAGCTGCTGGTCGTATCCGCCGAGCGGAGACCCGCGATAACCTGATATGAAACCTGCCGTATTAAGGCCTGATTTGCGGTCGAGCCTCTTCCTGTCCAGCGGCAGGCGTACCAGCGCCTGAATGCCGGTCATGAAGGCCCGGCCTTCTTCTCGGAGATATTTGTCGTCGAGAGTTACGGGCCCTGACTGGAACTCGTTCGGCTTCAAGTCGTGCGCCTCCTGGTGGGGGATATGGCCACGGCAAATATATTGCTCAACCTCGCAGGAAGTAATTGCCATTTCGTGCGCGATCTGGCATCATAGCGGCAAGAATAATCTACAAACACGACAATGGGCAGCAAAAAATGTCGGTAGAACTCGACGCAATCGACGCCAAGATCCTCGATCTGATCCAGCGCGACGCCGCCCTCTCCGTAGCCGAGATCGCGGAAAAAGTCGGCCTTTCCTCCAGCCCCTGCTGGCGCCGCATCAAGCGGATGGAAGAACAGGGCATCATTGCGCGCCGCGTCACGCTGCTCAACTACGACAAGCTTGGTTTGAACTTCGAAGTTGTGGCCAACGTCAAACTGCAACTCCCCTCGCGCGAAAATCTCGAGAAGTTCGAGCAGGCCGTCCGGAAATGGCCGGAGTGCATCGAGTGCATGACCGTCACCGGCGCCGTCGACTATGTCATGCGCATCGTCACCACCGACATGCATGCCTACGACAACTTCCTGCGCGACAAGATCCTCGCCCTGGGCCTGGTGTCCGACATCCAGTCTCGAATCATCGTCAACGTCTCCAAGCGCACGACAGCTGCCCCTCTGGGCCTGATCTCGCCCTACGTGCCGACGCAGGACCGGTAGCTTCCATCGCTGAGCACTCCCGATGTCCGCTGAGCGCAGATATTGGGAGCGGGACGCCACCAGGCCGCTGGAGATCGACGGGCTCGCCCTGATTCTGTTGGTCCTTGCCTTTGTCGGCGTGTCAGCCGCCTGCTGGTGGCTTCTTTCGCAAGCCTCGCAGGCTGACCTCGCGCCTGTGCTTGCCGCTTCGATTGTCATCGGTTCGGCCACGATTTCCGCCTGGCTCTACGGATATCCGCGACGTGTTCTCGGCGCCTCGCTCGCTCTCGTCGCACTTGCGGCGCTGGTCTACCTACCCCGCCTCTTTGTCGTCGACGGCGTCCTGCTTCGCGAATCCACCGGCGTGCCACCCTCGCGCCTCGTCACCGTCATCGGCCTCAACGTCGGCGGCCTGGGCATCGCCTTCCTGGCCTTTCTCGTCGCCGGCTTCGCCGGTCCGCTCTGGGGCACGATCGTCGCCCTCCGCCAGCGTCTTCCCGGCGCCAGCCGCACACTCACCCTCCAGCTCAAGCTGATCCTTTCCGCAATCATCCTCGCCGCCTTCCCCTTCACCTCCTTCTACCAGGACCTGTCCTTCGCCCTGCTTCGCTCCAACCGCGAGGCAGTCGTGCACGAGATCGCCGCCACCCCCGACATCGGCCACCACATCGTCCAGCAACACTTCCCGCGCCTCGCCTGCTGCGGAAACGTCGTGTTCGTCCGCGACGCTGGAACGAGCGTTTTCTTCCCCATGGCCGAAGCCGGCGACGGCGTCTGGGGCTATCTCCACACCCGCAACGGCGCGCCGCCCCATCCCGCCTTCCAGATCATCCGCACTTACGACAACGGCTGGAGCCTCGCCGGACAACACTGACTGCGAGGGCGGGCTCACAGGCGCCGGTTGCTGCCCTTAACCTGCGGGGTCAAACGCTCGAATCCGCAGGTTAAGGACGCGGGCCGAAAGTTTTTCGGAAAAAAGATTCTGAAGCGGTTCAGAGGCTTGCGCGACTTTCCGTGAAAAACCGCCCCGAAAAATCGTGCAAGTTATCCGGCTGGGTCGGGAGCGCACTTATAATCGCCGTTGCCCTGACCCGAGGGAGGTCTTGGAGACGTCCGAAATCTCAAGGCGTCAGGGCGTTGGTCGGCGTGGGGTTTGAAGTGTCGGCGGTGAGGGGACGTGTTTCCCCGAACGATCGCCGTCAAGCAAGCCAGTTGCGGCGGGGGGATGGCGTATCCGACCTCTCCCGGCTGCGAGGCGAAACGAACTTCAGACCCATCTGCCTCCGGGGACAGAAACCGGAGGGTCCGGGGTGGTTCGGTTTTCAAAACCCCGCACGCGGAACCGGCAGACGGCGT
>JAUYPV010000106.1 GCA_030697555.1 Hyphomonadaceae bacterium | reverse complement strand
CGGTTGAGGAAGCTCATGCCGAGCAGCGAATGCTCGAGCCCCTTGTCTATCACCACGGCCTGAACGTTGGTGATCTTCACGCCGTCGATCTCGATCTTGTCGATCATGGCGGTCGCGGCCTTAACCTCGCCGCTGGCGGTGCGCACCTTGGCGTTCTGTTCGAGCTTGTCGGGATCCAGCCCGATCCGCCGCGCATCGCGCTCGTTCAGCGCCACGAGACTCGCGCCCGTGTCGACCAGGAATTTCACCGGCATGCCGTTGACGTAGGCCGTCGCCCAGAAATGCCCGTCGCCCTCCTTGCGCAGCGAGGCCGTGCGGATCTGGTGCGAGGTGATCACCGGCGGGATGTCGCGGGCTTCCGCCTCGGCCGTGTCCGCGAGGGCGGGCTTGGCTTCCATGCGCTCGGTCATGGTCTCACGCAGGGTGATGAGACCTAGCGCCGCCGCCGCAAACAGGGCCAGGGCCGGAAACAGAGCTTTGTTCACGTCACGCGACTCCCGGGGGGCGGCGCAATTCAGGGATGAATACCAGAATACTGCCTAACCGCATACAAACGGACAGCAGGCAAACCGGTTACCAACGAGCTGTGGTTTTGCCGCCTATCCCAGCTTTCCCGAAGCCTTCAGCGCCTCGATACGGGCAGGCAGCAGGGCCATCACTCCGTCTCGCTGCTCGTCAGAAAACCGCGCCCACTGGGCTATTTCACCCAGCGTCCGGCCACATCCCAGGCAGCTGCCCGACTGGCCGTCGACGACGCAGACCTTCACGCAGGGGGTCTTGATAGGCTGGTGCATGGCCGGACCATACCGCTCCAATGTACTGCGAATACAGCGTCATAACGACCGCCCGGGCCATCCGGAAGACGGTTTCCCTAGAGACACTCCGCCGCGTGCGAATATCGCCGGGACCATTGACAGACCTAGCGTAACCCGGGGCATTCGGGTTGACGCAGGACGGCGGGAATCGTCATTACGCTACGGCAACGTGCCAGGCCCAGCCCCGTCCGGAGATACGCCATGGATCTGTCTTTCTCCACTGAAGACATCGCCTTCCGCGACGAGGTCCGCACCTTCCTCGAGAAGGACTATCCGGCCGAGCTCCGCGGCAAGTTCTCCCGCGACGAATACGCGAAGGAGGATTTCCTCCTCTGGCAGAAGACGCTGTTCAAGCGCGGCTGGGGCGCCCCGGCCTGGCCGAAGAAGTTCGGCGGCACCGGCTGGACCGCGACTCAGAAATATATCTTCCAGGAAGAATGCGCCCGCGCCGAAACGCTGCCGGTCCCGCCCTTCGGCATGGCGATGCTCGCGCCCGTCCTCATGGCCTTCGGTAGTGAAGAGCAGAAGGCGCACTACCTCCCGCGCATCCTCAACGGCACGGATTTCTGGTGCCAGGGCTATTCCGAACCCGGCGCCGGCTCCGACCTCGCCTCGCTGAAAACGAAAGCCGAGCGCCAGGGCGACCACTACATCATCAACGGCCAGAAGACCTGGACCACGCTCGGCCACTTCGCCGACTGGATCTTCGTGCTCTGCCGCACCGATCCGAAGGCGAAGAAACCGCAGGAAGGTATCTCCTTCATCCTCGTCGACATGAAGTCGCCCGGCGTCGAAGTCCGCCCCATCATCACCATGGACGGCAGCCACGAGGTCAACGAGACCTGGCTCACCGACGTGAAGGTCCCTGTCGCCAATCTCGTCGGCAAGGAAAACGAAGGCTGGACCTACGCGAAATACCTGCTCGCCCACGAACGCTCCGGCATCGCCGGCGTCGCCCGCTCCAAGAAGGGCATCGAGCGCCTGCGCCAGATCGCCTCCGTTGAACTCGACCAAGGCCAACCGATCATCCGCAATCCGGAATTCGCGAAAAAGATCTCCGAACTTGAGATTGATCTCTCCGCTCTCGAATACACCGAGCTACGCACCCTCGCGGGCGAGGCCAGCGGCAAGGGCCCGGGACCTGAAAGCTCGATCCTGAAAATCAAAGGCACCGAGATCCAGCAGCGCATCACCGAGCTGACGCTCGAAGCCGTCGGCGTCTACGGCGCGCCTTACTTCCGCGGCTTCCCGAAGGACGGCGACAACCAGCTCCCGATCGGCCCCGACTACGCCCACCTCACCGCGCCGATGTACGCCAACATGCGCAAGACCTCGATCTACGGCGGCTCCAACGAGATCCAGCACAATATCATAGCCAAGATGGTGCTTGGCCTCTGATGTGCGACGGATCGGTGATATTCTCCTGGGATAGCTAGCTCCCGTCAGAGGAGCAGGGAGGGTCGGTCATGACAGCTGCAAAACTCGGAACCTCGGTCGCATGGGGGCTGATCGCCTTCCTGTCGGTCGGCGTCGGCGGCTACGCGCTGTTCCACGTGGCAACCAGCTTCCAATTCCTGCCGCTCGAGAACCCGATGTTCTCGCCCTGGGGTCTGCGGGTCCACATCGCCGCATCCGGCATCGCGATGATCCTCGGCGCCTTCCAGTTCCTGAAGGCGCTGCGCCAGAAAGCGCCTGCGGTGCATCGCTGGATGGGCCGCATCTATATCGCCGCCTGCATCGTCGGCGGCCTCGCCGGTGGCACGATCGCGCTGTCCTCCACGGCCGGGCCCATCGCCGGCTGGGGCTTCTTCCTGCTTGCCGTCCTCTGGGTCCCGTTCACGCTCCTGGCGTGGACCTCCGCCATGCGCCGCGACTTCGTCGCGCACGAGCGCTGGATGATCCGCTCCTTCGCGCTCACCTTCGCTGCCGTGACGCTGCGGCTGCAGCTTCCCGCCGTCGGCATTCTGGATATGGATTTCCTGCCAGCCTATCGGGTCATCGCCTGGTCCGCCTGGGTGCCCAACCTGATCGTCGCCGAGCTCTGGATAGCCTCCCGCCGCTGGCCGAAGCGTCCCCCAAAACAACCGAAGCCCGCGTCCGCAACGGCGCCCGCCTGACGCCTGTTGCACGACCCCGAACCCCCGGCCTAGAAGGGTCGTAAGGAGCATTACTTCATGGATTTCGCCTTCACGTCAGAGCAGGACATGCTGCGCGACACGGTCGCTCGCCTGATCCGGGAGCAGTACGACTTCGACACGCGCCGCAAGGTCGCGAAATCCGAAGCTGGCTGGCGTCCGCAGATGTGGGCGCAGTTCGCCGAACTCGGCCTGCTCGGCGCCTCGTTCCCCGAATCCGACGGCGGCTTCGGCGGCGGGCCGATCGAGGCGATGATCATCTCCGAAGAATTCGGCAAGGGTCTCGTCATCGAGCCTTACCTGCAGACTGTCGTCATCGCCGGCGGCTTCCTCCGGCACGGCGGCAGCGCCGCGCAGAAGGAAGAAAACCTTCCCGCTCTCATCGGCGGCGAGCGCCTCTACGCCTTCGCCTATTCCGAACCGAAGTCGCGCTTCGACCTGCACGACGTCTCCACGACCGCGAAGAAGGACGGGAAGGGCTACGTTCTCAATGGCCAGAAGGCCGTCGTCCTCGGTGGACCGCTCGCCACGCATCTTGTTGTCACGGCCAGAACTTCCGGCGGCCAGCGCGACACGTCGGGTATCACCGTCTTCCTCGTGCCGAAAACTGCCAAAGGCGTCTCGACGCGCGATTACCCGACCGTCGACGGTCTGCGCGCCTCCGAGGTCTATTTCGAGAACGTTGCGGTCGGCGCTGACGCCGTCATCGGCGAAGTCGACAACGGCCTGCCGATGATCGAGAAAGTCGTCGACGAAGCCATCGCCGCTGTCTGCGCCGAAGCCGTCGGCTGCATGAAGATCCTCAACGAAGCCACCATCTCCTACGCCAGGCAGCGCAAGCAGTTCGGCCAGCCCATCGCCAACTTCCAGGTGCTGCAGCACCGCATGGTCGACATGTTCATGGCTGCCGAGCAGGCCACCTCGATGACCTACATGGTCACGCTGAAACTCGACGAACCCGACCGCCAGCGCAAACTCGCCGCGTCTGCCGCGAAAGTGCAGATCGGCAAGGCCGGCAAGCTCGTCAGCCAGGACGCCGTCCAGATCCACGGCGGCATGGGCATGACCGACGAACTCAATGTCGGCCACTTCTTCAAGCGCGTCACCATGATCGAAAGCCAGTTCGGCAACACCGACTGGCACCTCCGCCGCTACACGGAGCTGTCGAACAGGTAGCAGACGTCCGGCTTTGGGGAGAGCTATGTGGCAGTTGGCAAAACTTGTGATCGGGTTAGCCGGCGTCGTCGTCATCGGCTTTTCCCTCGCCTGGATTACCCTCACTGACGGTCCGCCGGGGAATCTCACGGTCGTAAACGAGGTCGGAAATGCCGACTGCGTCGTGACATTCAAGGGAGGAGAGTCGCCGTGGACATTCTCCTTGGCTCGCAACGAGAGCAGGCAAAAGTTCTTTCTGTTTGGCGCGCCGCCGATCGAATCCACTGACTGCAGGTCTGGGCAACGCGTCGTCGTCGCGACGGAGCTGGAGGCTTTCTCGTCCTGCTTGGGCTTGGGCGACCCCCCCAACAAAATCGTTCTAACTGAAAAACCGGAGGCGTCCACCATCCAGTGCTGACGAGCGCTGCCGAGATGGCTGTTACGCGCCGCGACAGCGGATGGGAGATACCGTGAGGGTCCGCTGGATCATCGGCGTCATCTGCGCCGGCCTGGTGCTGGTCTTCCTCGTCGTGATCTCCGGAGGCGCTGACATCCAGCGCCTCGCCGTCACCAACGCCTTCGAGGACGCCGACTGCCGCATCGAGTTCAGCGATGGCTCGGTCGAGAGGTTCAAGGTTCGGAAGGATGGAACCTGGACGCGCAACTTCCAGGCGCCCAAACCCGGCTTCGCCACCATGCGCTGCCGGACCGTCTCGAAGCTCCTCGAATCCCCCGCCAGCTTCCACCTCCGCGACGGCCAACTCGCCACACTCACAATCAGCCCGCATGGCGTCGCCGAGCTGACCTATTCCCCGATGTCGAAATAGCCGCCCGGACCGATCCCACTCCGTCCGTCGACTTCGTCGTCACCCATCTCCCCTGCCTCCGGCATGGGGAGGCAAGACACCCACCGTGTTGCCTCCCTCAGTTTCGAAAAAACTGGTGGGGTCAGCGCGAAGCGATGACGATGCGTGCCAAGCACGCAGACGGAGGGGGCTCTCTCAACGCGGCGACTGCCCGAAATCGGGGGACAAAACAGCTCAAATCCGCAGGTTAAGGACGCGCGCCGAAACCTTTTGTCGAAAAAGATTCGCAACCAGCTCAGAGACTTGCGCCGCTTTCCGCCAAAACCAGCCCGAAAAAACCGTGCAACTTATCCTGCTGGGTTCCGCGCTGGCGGATAATCGCCGCGTGACGCTGACCGAAATCATCTTCTGGCTCCTGAGCAGGCTTGCGCCAATGCTCTGGTACGCCCATCGCCTCGGCTACTTCCTGCGGGTGGCCGTGCGCGTGATCGACGACGAGGCAAGCCTTCAATGGCTGGCGGACTACCCAGACGCCCGCGCCAAAACGGAAGCCATGGTCGCGGACGCCGAGCACGTCCTC